>JAFVPI010000089.1 GCA_017505405.1 Mogibacterium sp. | reverse complement strand
GTAATGATAAAGATCAACAGAGAGTAAGCACTATTCTCAGAAAGGAGGGCAGAGCATGTCCAACAAATACATAGGACAGGCGGTAACCAGGCTCGACGCTCATGATAAAGCGATGGGACGGATAAAGTATACAGATGACCTGTGTGATAAAGGCGCACTTGTCATCAGAGTTCTTCACTCAACCGTAGCCAACGGTATCGTCAAGTCCATTGACACGAGCGAGGCCGAGAAGATACCCGGCGTAGTCCGCATCTTCACATGCTTCGACCTTAAAGAAAAGCACTATTTCCCTACGGCAGGCCATCCATGGTCTACAGACCCGCATCACCAGGACATAGCCGACCGTCTCATAATGACGGATCATCCGCTGTTCTACGGAGATGATATCGGCGCAGTCGTGGCAGAAGATGAGGTAGCCGCCTCACAGGCGCTCAGTGTGCTTGAAAAGAGCGTGGAATATGAAGAACTCCCATTCGTGCTCGATGCGCAGGAAGCCATGGAGGAAGGAGCTCCGCTTCTCCACGAGAAGTTCCCTAACAACGTTCTCGCTCACACCGAGATCCATATGGGAAACGTAGAGGAGGCAATCAAGGAACCGGGACTCATAAAGTGTGAAGGCTGGTACGAGACTCAGCCTGTACAGCACTGCCACATTGAGAACTTTATATGCTATGCATATGGCGAGGGCGACAGAACGGTCATCGTATCGTCCACTCAGATCCCTCACATCGCGCGCCGTGTCATCGGTCAGGCGACCGGAATGGACTGGGGCAGGTTCAGGGTCATAAAGCCTTACGTAGGAGGCGGATTCGGAAACAAACAGGACGTCCTGTATGAGCCGCTGTGCGCATGGATAAGCATGCAGCTGGGCGGACGCCTCGTAAAACTTGATGTGCCTCGCGAAGAGACATTCATCTGCAACCGCATAAGGCATGCCATCAAGTATCACATAACATCGTGGATGCGTCCTGACGGCACATTTGCTGCCCGTACCTTCAAGGCATGGTGCAACAACGGAGCATACAGCTCACACGGTCATGCTATTGCCGCCAAGGGACTCAACGCCTTCCCGCAGCTTTATCCTTGCGATAACATCGACGGCGAGACATGGACTGTATATACGAACCGTTCCGTTGCGGGAGCTATGAGAGGATACGGCATGCCTCAGGCGAGCTACGCATTCGAGTGCCACGCAGAGGACTGTGCAAGGGCGATCGGAATGGATCCGATGAAGTTCCGCCGGCAGAATCTGATGCCTGTAGGGTACTATCATGCATTCTCACAGAACGAGCTGTATGCGGATACATTCAACCAGTGCTTCGACAAAGGAGCTGAAATAATCGGCTACTACGAAAAGCGCGAGAAATACAAAAATCAGACCGGCGACATAAGACGCGGCATTGCAGCATCGACTTTCTGGTACAACACTGCTGTATACCCAATCGCTCTCGAGACATCATCCTGCCGTATTGTCATGAACCAGGACGGATCAGTACAGTTCCAGCTGGGTGAGACAGAGATAGGTCAGGGTGCCGACACTGTCGCTGCACAGATGATAGCCGATACAGTCGGCATACCGTTCAGCATGGTGCATCCTGTATCCTGCCAGGATACTGACGTTACACCGTTCGGCACGGGTGTTTATGCATCAAGAGGAACCTACACTCTGGGCTTCTCGGTCAGGCAGACCGCTCTGCTCCTCAAGGAGAAAATACTTGAGGCTGCTCATCAGTTCACCCGCATGCCTGTCTACAACCTGGACCTCGTCGACGGCAAGATAATAAGGACTACGGACGGACGCGAGCTCATGACCATAGGAGAGCTTGCTCTTTCGAAGCTGTACACCACCGAAGGCTCTCAGCATCTTACTGCCGAGTCCACATACCAGATCAAGTCGAATGCTTACTCATTCGGAGTCTGCTTTGCTGAGGTGGAGGTCGACATACCTATGTGCCGCGTAAGGCTGCTCAACATAGTGAACGTGCACGACTGCGGACAGGTGATCAACCCGCTGCTCGCAGCAGGGCAGGTACACGGAGGCCAGAGCATGGGCATAGGATATGCTCTCTCTGAAAAGCTCATGTGGGATGCAAAGACCGGCAGACCGCTGAACAACAACCTGCTCGATTACAAGATGTCGTCATTCATGGATCACCCGAGACTGGTAGCAGACTTTGTAGAAAACTATGAGCCGACGAGCGCATACGGGACCAAGGGCCTCGGCGAACCTCCGGTATGTCCGGTAGCCCCTGCGATCAGAAATGCTATCGGTCAGGCGACCGGCCTGTATATCAACGAGCTTCCTCTGTCACCGCATACGCTCTTCCGCGAGTTCTCGGATGCGGGACTCATAAACGATCCATGGAGAAAAGAGGAACAGGGAAAGGAGAGCAAGTAGTATGTACGACATAAAAGCACTGTATGAAGCTGAAAGCGTACAGGATGCCGTCAGGCTGCTGCAGGAGCACCCTGAAGCACAGATACTGGCAGGCGGCTCAGACGTACTCGTTCAGATACGTGAGGGCCGCAGAGCAGGATGCGAATTCGTCAGCATCTACATGCTCGATGAGCTCCGCGGAGTATCGATCGACGAGGAGGAGAACATCCGCATCGGTTCGCTCACAAGCTTCTCACACATAACAAAAGACCCGATCATTCAGAAATACATAAACGTGCTCGGTGAGGCCGTAGACATGGTAGGAGGCCCGCAGATCAGGGCGATCGGAACCATCGGCGGCAATACCTGCAACGGTGTTACTTCGGCGGATTCCGCATCTACTCTTACAGCCTGGGAGGCCATAATGGAGCTTACAGGTCCGGATGGAGTCAGACGCGTACCTATCAAGGACTTTTATATCAAGGCAAAGGTCGTCGATATAAAGCCGGGCGAGATCCAGACTGCGATCCTGATCCCGAAGGAATCATACGACAGATGCTACGGCCACTACATCAAGTACTCTATGAGAAACGCGCTTGATATCGCTACTACGGGATGCTCGGTCAATGTAAGACTCAGCGAGGACAAGAAGACCTTTGAGAGAGTCCGCATCGGCTACGGCGTAGCATCGCCTATACCGGTACGTGCTCCTAGCGCAGAGGCATTTATCAACGGAAAAGAGATAACAGACGAAAATATAAAGAAATTCGCGCTGACCGTACTCGAGGACATCAATCCGCGTGACAGCTGGCGTGCCGGCAAGGCTCTCCGTCAGCACATTTCGGTAGTCATGGCAGAACGTGCGCTGCGCGAGTGCATAACACTGGCAGGAGGTGAGGTAAATGGCTAAACAGTATAAAGTGGTACACTGCACCGTCAACGGCAAGGAGATAGAGCAGATCGTTGATGTGCGTTCGTCACTCACGGACATGCTGCGCAATGACCTTCACCTGACATCAGTAAAGAAGGGCTGCGAGGTCGGAGAATGCGGCGCCTGCACCGTCATCATCAACGGCGAGGGCTTCAACTCATGCATCTATCTCGCTGTCTGGGCAGAAGGCAAGGAGATCTGGACTCTCGAAGGACTCACAGGTCCGGGCGGAGAGCTTTCGGATATCCAGCAGGCATTCGTTGATGAGGGAGCCATACAGTGCGGATTCTGCACCCCGGGCTTCATCATGACAAGCTGGGAGATAGTAAATTCCGGAAAAGAGTATACCGATGACGAACTCAGGAAGGCTCTCTCGGGACATCTCTGCAGATGCACCGGATATGAGAACATCTTCCGCGCAGTCAAGAAGACCATGCTGAGGCATCTCGGTAAATTCGAAGAGGCTGAACTGGTCAATTCGCAAGGCATCACGGAATATCCTGAACCGATGCCTTTCAAATAGGGTATGAACTAAAGGAGATAAAATATGGCAACTCAACTGTTAATGGCAAAAAGCCCAGAAGAGGCGATCGGCGCAAAGAACGCGTCGGCAGTCTTCATAGCGGGCGGGACCGAAGTCAACCGTCTCGGTTCTGATGCCGCAGCAGCTGCTGACACGCTGATCTCACTCAAGAAATGCGCCGGCCTCAATGAGATCGAAGAGGCCGGTGATATGGTCCGCATCGGAGCGATGTGCACCTTCCAGCAGATAGTCGAGTCTCAGAAGACACCGGCATATCTGAAGGAGGCAGCGCTTTTCATGGCTTCGCGCACAAAGCGCAACATGGCGACCATAGGCGGCAACATCGCTGCCCTGAGAGACGACTCATATCTGCTCCCGGTGCTCTTCGCGGTGCATGCGGAGCTGGAAGTACTCAAGGCAGGCAGAACGGAAAGCATGACGGCCTATTCATATATGGAATCTGCGGAAGCAGATGGGGACATGCTTATCACAGCAGTCTGCGTACCGAAAAACATGAAGGTAGTGTCAAAGCGTTATGCAAACACTGCCCAGAGCCACGCGGTGCTCACCATGAGCGCTGCAATGACCGGTGAAGGCATCTCGCTGTATGGCGCAGTCAAAAATGTAGGACTGCTGTATTTCTGCGATCTCGAAAAAGCATTCCGTGAGAACCCGGATATAAGCGAAGACGAGATCATTGAGATGGTCAGAGTCTGCACCGGGCTCGAGACTGCAGACGACATGTTCGGAAGCGATGATTACAAGCGTTATCTGATAGGTGTGACCGCTTTCGGTTTGCACAGCAAACTCGCAGGAAAGGAGGTATAGACATGATCAGTTGTACCATAAACGGCAAAAAACGGTCATTCGATATCGACCCTACTAAGAGGCTCCGCGAGATGCTGCTGATGAACGGCAACTTTGCGGTACGCGACAGTGACGATGCAGAAGGATTCTGCGGAAGCGATACGGTGCTTCTCAACGGGACACCGGTATTCTCAAACCTCATCCTCGCGGGAGAAGTCGAGGGCTGCAAGATCGTCACTCCGGACAGCCTCGGAGACTCCATGCATCTTTCGGTGGTGCAGCAGGCTCTCATCGATGCGGGAGTCGTGCAGAGCGCGTATAACGCTCCTGCAGCAGCGCTCCTGATGACATGGCTGTTCGAAAACAATCCGATGCCTTCAAGAGAAGACGTAAAGGACGCGCTCTCCGGCATATTCATCAGAGATGCCGGCTACGAGCATTACTACCTGGCAGCCGATCTCATAAAAGAAAAGATCGCTACAGGCAAATACCAGTCGCAGATAGCGCCTGAGTTCAGGCCTCATCTCAAGGCGGTAGGCAAGGTAAAACCGAAGATCGACGCACCTCAGCTCGTATCGGGCGAGAGAGCCTTCGTTGAGGACTATGTGGACGATGACACCTGTTACATGGTAGTTCTCCGCTCGCCTTACGCTCAGGCCTATGTCAATAAGATAGATACATCGAAAGCAGAGGCGCTCCCTGGCGTGATCAAGGTTATCACGGCATATAACTGTCCGGATGCGACATACATGTCAGCCGGACAGGGGAACCCTGAACCGTCGCCTCATGACAGGAAACTGCTCAATAAGAAGGTAAGACACGTAGGCGACCGCGTGGCCGCTATTGTCGCTGAGACGCTCGAAGAAGCGATAAAGGCACGTGATCTCATCGAAGTGGAATACGAGCCTCTGGAGGCTATATTTACGGTAGAGGAGGCCATGGCGGAGGGTGCTCCGCTGGTGCACAACGGCAGAGTACAGTACAACTCCGGAGCTCCTGCAGACCTTGATGAATACAACAGCAAGCTGTCGGGAGACGAGAGAGAAGGCAAGGTAGTCTACCAGTTCCCTCTCCACGGAGATATCCTTCATAACGTGGCTGCTGCCAACCACGGCGGCATTGGAGACGTCGACAAGGCTTTCGAGGAGGCTGACGCAGTCGTAGAGGCTACATACCAGACAAGCCAGATCCAGCACACACCTCTTGAGACACACATCTGCTTCTCGAAGATCGAGAACGGAAGACTCATCATATATGCCAGCACGCAGGTCCCATACCATGTGCGCCGCATCGTAAGCTGGGTCACAGGCCTTTCGGAAAACAAGATACACATAATAAAGACCAGAGTCGGAGGCGGATACGGCTCCAAGCAGGACATCCTGGTAGAGGATCTGACCGGCTATGCTTCTTTCGTGACAGGCAGGCCTGTGCTTTATCACAATACGCGTGAAGAGGAATTCATCGCCAACTCCACAAGACATCCGATGCGCGTCCATGTAAAGATGGGCGGTAAGAAGGACGGCTCCATAACAGGCATTTACATGAAGGTAGATGCAAATACCGGGCCTTACGGAAACCACGCGCTGACAGTGCCTATGAACAGCTGCTCAAAGACCCTGCCGCTGTTCAAGTGCGACAACATGAAATACGATCTTACGATCTACTATACCAACACGCCTCCTGCAGGAGCATATCAGGGCTACGGCACGCCTAAGGGCACATACGGCCTCATGATGGCGATGTGCGAGCTTGCCGAAAAGCTCGGCGTAGACTACAAGGAAATGGTCCTCAAAAACCATGTTGAAGAGGGCTATATGCTTGAGATCCTGAAGGGCCTCGGCGAAGGACGTGAAGGAAATGTAGTGCCGGTAGGATCCTGCGGACTCAGGGAAGCCGTCGAAAAGGGCTGCGATATGATCGAGTGGGGCAAGCGCGAAGAGAGCGGTGACCCTGACTGGAAGATCGGCAAGGGCTTTGCGATGATAATGCAGGGCTCGGGACTGCCTGGACTCGATCACGCGAATGCGATAGCCAAGCTCGAGATGGACGGATCGATAATCGTTCTTTC
>JAFVPI010000088.1 GCA_017505405.1 Mogibacterium sp. | reverse complement strand
ATTCCATGCCTCCGGCGGCTCGTCGCTGGCGCCGAATCCCGGAAGGTCGAACTGCACCACCCTGTACCTGTCATTTACAGCAGCTGCCACTGAATCGTATATTTCCATCCCTGTGCCCCATCCCTGGAGCACCACAAGAACAGGAGCATCCTTGCCCCCGTCCGGACCGCTTATCTTATAGTTTATGTTTAATCCACCGATAGTTATATTCATTCGTTGCTTTTCTTACTGTTCACGGAATGTGATCCCGTCATCTGTCATCTCATCAATGATGGCGAGAGACTCGATCCTGTAGCCCTGGGCTCTCAGCTTGTCTCCTCCCTCCTGGAAGCCCTTCTCGATCGCTGCAACACAGCCTACAAGGGTAGCCCCTGACTGTCTGACTATATCTATAAGCCCCGAAAGCGCGCTTCCGTGAGCGAGGAAATCGTCAACTACGAGGATCCTGTCCTCAGGCGAAAGGTATTCCTTTGTAACTACGACATTGTTGGTAACTCCGTGCGTAAATGACTTTACAGGAGTCGAGTATACATCTCCGGAAACGTTCGAGGATTTATTCTTTTTGGCATAGACTACCTTGACCTTCATGGCAAAGCCTGCCGATATGGCAATAGGAATGCCCGATGATTCGATCGTCAGTATCTTTGTAATGTCTTCGCCCTCATACAGGCGTGCGATCTCGTCTCCGATCTCCTTCATGAATTTTGTATCTACCTGCTGATTGAGGAAGCTTCCTACCTTGAGCACTCCGCCCGGCAGCACCTTGCCCTCTTTCAGGATCATTTCTTCCATTTTTTTCATCGGTTTTCCCTCTCTGTATAAGTATGATTAGTAAAGTTGCCCATACATAGTGAGAATATCATAAATAAGCAGCTTTAACAACAAAAGCCCCGCACCATTACGAATGGTACGGGGCAGTGATATGCCGCATCATCTGCGTCTGCAGATTATTTGATGTCGTTGTTCGTCTTGCCCTGACGGAACTGGCTTACGTCGCCGGTCTTCTCCTGATCAGGATACAGAGGAATCGCTGCTGCATAGAGTGCTGCGCATGTTACGAGGTCCTGTTTCCATGTGATCTCGTTAGGTGCGTGCGCCTGGCTCTCTGCTCCAGGTCCGAATCCTACGCATGGGATTCCGTAACGGCCCTGGATGGATACTCCGTTTGTTGAGAATGTCCACTTGTCGCAGAGAGGTCTGCCGTCTCTGAGGTGCATAGCGCTAGGCGATCCGATCCTCTTGTCTCCGAAGAGAGCCTTGTGTGCCTCTACGAGAGCCTTGACGTGAGCGGAGCTTTCCTTGTTGATCCATGTCGGGAAGTAGCACTCTGTCTCATATACCTCGCCTGTCCAGGACGGACGGTCATACATGTACATCGATACCTTTACGTCATCGCCGTACTTCTTTACGCTCGGAAGCTGTCTGATCTCCTCGAGGCAGCTGTCCCATGTCTCGCCTGCAGTCATACGTCTGTCGATCGAGATAGCGCAGGAGTCTGCTACAGCGCAGCGGCTCGGTGATGTGTAGAAGATCTGAGAAACTGTGCATGTGCCGCGTCCGAGGAATCTTGCGTCTTCGTAATGATCCGGATTGAACTTAGGATCGAGCATCTTTGCCAGTCCGCGGATCGAAGTGCTCTCAGTGCAGTCGTTGTTGTTGAGAGCTCTTACATCGCTGATGATGTCTGCCATCTTATAGATAGCATTGTCGCCTCTCTCAGGAGCAGATCCGTGGCAGGAGATTCCCTTAACATCTACTCTGATCTCCATACGTCCTCTGTGTCCTCTGTAGACACCGCCGTCTGTAGGCTCTGTCGAGATGACGAAATCGATCTTGTTTCTTGCATCTTCAGGACCATCAAAGTACTTGTTTACTATGTACTGCCAGCACATTCCGTCGCAGTCCTCTTCCATTACGGATCCGACTACCATGATCTTATATCCTTCAGGGATGAGTCCGAGATCTTTCATGATCTTTGTGCCGTATACAGCCGAAGCCATTCCGCCTTCCTGGTCGGAGCCGCCGCGTCCGTAAATGATGTCGTCTGTCTCATATCCCTTGTAAGGATCGTCTGTCCAGTTGTTGATGTTTCCGATACCTACTGTATCGATGTGGGAATCGATGGCGATGATCTTGTCTCCCTCGCCCATCCAGCCGATGACATTTCCGAGGCCGTCTACTTCTACCTTGTCATAGCCAAGCTTTTCCATCTCAGCCTTGATGCATGCTACTACTTCGCCTTCCTCAGCGCTTTCGCTCGGATGCGAGATCATGTCTCTCAGAAATCTGCTGATCTCCGGTCCGTAAGTTTCTGCTGCTTTCTTTATGGCTTCATAATCCGGAATCATTTTGTCTACCTCCGTGTCTGTAATGAATTATTTTTATTGTGTAAAAAAGATTTTGTTGCTAAAATTATTGTATATTTTTCAAAGCATCATACGAAAGTGGGAGCATCATATGAAGCCTGATAAACGGTTTGAGTTTGCCGCTCATGTAGCCAAGGGCCTCGCCGGCCAGTTCGGCCGCAACTGTGAAGTCGTGATCCACGACCTCAGAGGCGACAGCCATGAGCATACTATCATAGCGATCGAGAACGGTCATGTTACCGGCCGCTCAGTAGGAGACGGTCCTTCGCACATAGTGCTGGAGTCTCTCAGAGAGAATCCCGAAATGATCGAAGACCGCATTTCTTACCTCACAAAGACCTCTGACGGGAGAGTCCTAAAGTCCACTACCCTTTTCATACGTGACGATGATGACAAGGTGATCGGACTCATGGGCATCAATTACGACATCAGCATGTTTGTTGCCGTTGACGATGCCATCCGCGCGTTTACCGGACAGGATCAGCCGGGCCAGGAGCCTGAAGCGATCTCCGGAAATGTTTCCGACCTTCTCGATGAGCTGCTTGACCACAGTGTGAAACTGGTAGGCAAGCCTACAGCGCTCATGAGCAAGGATGAGAAGATACGCGCCATAAGGTTCCTCGATGAACACGGAGCCTTCCTGATAACCAAGTCAGGTCCGAAGGTCTGCCAGTTCTTCGGGATCTCGACATACACCCTGTACAGCTACCTCGACGATATAAGATCATCCGGCGAGTGAAACTGATTTAAGCTGCGCGCCTCAGATGAGGCGCGCTTTTTATTATGCGTGGATGCGTGTTCCGGTCTTTCCGTTGATGCCGTCCTTTGCCTTCTCAAGCAGGGTGATAAGAGCTACCCTTCCCGGCTTGGACTCAGCGAACTTCACTGCAGCCTCTACCTTCGGAAGCATCGAGCCCGGAGCGAACTGCCCTTCTGCGATATACTTCTTAGCTTCTTCTACGGTGATGTCACCAAGCTTCTTTTCATCCGGCTTCTTGTAGTTTATCATTGCGTTCTCAACAGCAGTGAGGACGATCAGGAAGTCAGCGTCCAGCTCTTCCGCAAGAAGCTCCGATGCGCGGTCCTTATCGATAACGGCAGGCGAACCCTTGAGGTGGTTGTTCTCTGCCTTAGTCACAGGGATACCGCCGCCGCCAACAGCTATCACGATATGTCCCGCGTCAGCAAGTGTTCTGATCGTATCGATCTCAATGATAGCTTTTGGTTCCGGACTGGCTACAACTCTCCTGTAGCCTCTTCCGGCATCTTCGATGAAGACGTGGTTTCTCAGCGCTTTTTTGGCCTCAGCTTCCTCTTTTGTAAGGAACGGTCCGATAGGCTTCGTAGGATTCTGGAACGCAGGATCGTCAGGATCTACCAGCACCTGTGTGAGGACACTTGTAACATCCTTCTTGATGCCCCTGTCAAGGAGTTCCTCCCTGAGTTTGTTCTGGATATCATATCCGATATAGCCCTGGCTCATGGCTGTGCAGACGGACAGAGGAAAATGCGGGTGCTTTTCAGGATACTCCCTTGAAAGAAGTGTCATCGCATCCTGAATTACTCCTACCTGCGGTCCGTTTCCATGAGTAACTACTACTTCATACCCTTCCTCAATGAGATCGGCAATAGGCTTTACTGCATCCGTTACGGATCTCATCTGCTCTACCAGATTGCTGCCCAGGGCGTTGCCGCCGAGCGCGACTACGATTTTCTTCTTTTCCATTTGAGTAGCACCTTCTTTTCAGAATGATTTTCTTGGATTTGCTTCCTCATCGAGCTTCTTCAGTGCAGCAACAGGATCCTTTACCTTTGCAAGGAAGATCATGGCTGCAATGATGTAAGGCTTGTTGGATGCCTCTTTGTACAGCGAGTCGCGTGCGTGGTCAAATACCTTTGCAGTAACTTCGCCGTGCTCGCAGGAGATACCCTGGATGTCAGCAGGAAGCGGATGCATATACAGCGTATCAAGGCCGTTCTTTGTCAGTTTCATCATTTCGTCATCAACGAGCCAGTCCTGATGTGTCGCGTTCTGAGCGAGCAGTTCCTTCTCGAGTTTATCTATGCCGTCAAAGTCGCCCTTGCCATAAAGGTCTGTACGCACTTCCATTGCAGCGAAAGGAGCCCAGCTCTTAGGATATACGACGTCTGCATCCTTGAAGGCTTCCTTCATATCGTTTGTGATACTGAACTTTCCGCCGGATTCGGCAGCGTTCTTCTTTGCGACCTCGACTACGTCGCTCATTACCTCATATCCTTCCGGATGAGCGAGCACTACATCCATTCCGAAACGTGTCAGAAGGCCGATGATGCCCTGAGGTACCGACAGCGGCTTGCCGTAGGACGGTGAATAAGCCCAGCTCATCGCGATCTTCTTGCCCTTGAGGTTCTCTACGCCGCCCATCTCATGGATGATGTGCAGGCAGTCAGCCATCGACTGTGTCGGGTGGTCGATGTCGCACTGCAGGTTAACGAGAGTCGGCTTCTGCTCGAGCTCGCCGTCCTCATGCGCCTGTGTGACCGAGTCCATGAACTCATGCATGTAAGCATTTCCTTTGCCGATGTACATGTCGTCACGGATTCCGATGACGTCTGCCATGAACGAGATCATTGTAGCTGTCTCGCGTACAGTCTCACCGTGAGCGATCTGCGACTTCTTTTCATCGAGGTCTGCTACCTCAAGTCCGAGGAGGTTGCATGCGCTTGCGAATGAGAAACGTGTCCTTGTGGAATTGTCACGGAAGATCGAGATTCCGAGTCCCGAATCGAAGATCTTTGTGGATTTGTTGCGCTCTCTCAGATCTCTCAGAGCGTCTGCCACAGCGAATACCGCCTCGATCTCATCGTCAGTCTTCTCCCATGTCAGAAAGAAATCGTTCTCATACATGTCTGCGATGTTAAGCTTCGCAAGCTTTTCTGCCAGTTCTTTTGTCTTTGACATAGTTTCTCTCCTTCTAAATCTCTGTTATATCTTCCTTAAAATAATTTTGCTAACCTTAATTTATTTTATTATATACCTGTTGCCAGGTATTACAATAGCTTTAGGGGTAAAAACTAAAATAGTTTTAGTCTTATGTTTCCGGCTCTATTCTGCAAGCGCACTCTTTCCGCGCTTAAGATACTTTCCGTCACCGCGCCTGCCGAGGAATTCCCCGTCACTGACGATCTCCTCGCCTCTGAGGAATACTTTATCGATACAGCCCTCGAGCTCCATTCCGTCGTAGCACGAGTAATCCGAAGCCCCGCGGATATAGTCTGTATTGATCAGGGTTTTCCTGTCCGGATCGATTATGACTATGTCTGCATCGGTTCCCGGCTCAAAGCTTCCCTTCTGAGGATACATGCCGAACATGCGGCAAGGATTTGAAGAGCTGTACTTCACCACCTGAGGCAGGCTTATGCGGCCTTTCATGAAGCCTTCCGAGAACAGAAGCATCAGTCTTTCCTGCACTCCCGGTGCTCCGTTCGGGCATTTTGTAAAGTCATCCCTGCCGTACTGCTTCTCAGCCTTGCCTGCTTTATAGTGGAACGGGCAGTGATCCGTGGCAACAGTATCGATAGTGCCGTCACTGAGAGCCTGCCAGAGTTCCTCCCTGTCCTGATCCTTGCGGAGAGGCGGCGACATGATCGCCTTGAGTCCCTCCTCCGGGTCCTCATATTCTTTGTCTGTAAGTATCAGATACTGTATGCAGGTTTCCACCCCGAGGTTAGGCCTGTTTTCAGACCTTGCCTTCAGCACCTCGTGCAGGCCTTCCGCGCTGGACAGATGCACTATGTACAGCGGCGCATCGCCCGCCATAGCCGCCAGATGTATCATCCTGTTGACAGCTTCGGCTTCACACCTTGCAGGTCTGCTGAGCGGATGATACTTTGCCTCGGTTTTACCGTCCCTGACGAACTCCTTTCTGAGCTGCGTGATCACTCCGTGGTTCTCGCAGTGGACGGTTATGACTATGCCCGCCTTCTTTGCAGCCCTAAGGACCCTGAATATCTCGTCATCCTGCAGCCTGTAGTCATATGTCATATAGACCTTGAAGCTTGTGATGCCCTCTTCTTCCATGATCTCACACATCTCACTGAGGGTCGATTCATGCAGATGCTGGAATACGCCGTGGAATCCATAGTCTATGACCGCATTGCCGTCCGCCAGCCTGTGATATTCATTCACCTGATGCCACAGACTGCAGTCCTTAGGGCCAAACGCCATGTGGTCCACGATAGTGGTCGTGCCTCCGCAGGCTGCCGCAACAGTGCCATCGTAAAAATCATCTATGGCGCGGGCAAAGCCTACGTCCAGATCCATGTGCGTATGCACGTCAACAGCTCCCGGAAGCACATATTTTCCGCTCACATCTATAACTTCAGCGTCTTCAGCGCATATGCCGCTTCCAATTTCAATAATCTTTTCTCCGTCAATCAGAATGTCGCCATTGAAAACTTCCGTATCAGTAGCGATCATTCCGTTTTTAATGAGTTTCATGCTGTTCCTCCTGTCAATGAAGGACTACTTTTTATCAGATTTACTGTAATATGTGTTTTCGAGCGGGAGCTTCGTTCTGAGCACTCCGTCCCTTGCGTAATACGCGCCGGCTATCGCAGGTGCCGCAGGTATCGATGTGATCTCGCCTACACCCTTTGCGCCGTATGATGCGTCCAGAAGCTCATCCTTTTCTACATGTATCGCATGGAGTTCCGGAATGTCAGTCGCACGCAGCAGACCGAGAGTTCCGTACTTTGCAGTAGGTACGCAGTTGTCGAGAGGCCAGCTCTCTGTGAGCGCATATCCCATGCTCATCAGTACTCCGCCCTCTATCTGGCCTGACATCGACAGCGGATTCACTACCTTGCCGGCATCAAAAGCCGCATATATATCGGTGACCCTTCCTTCTGCGTCAAGCACAGCCACGTTCGTAGCAAAGCCGTATGCGATATGGCTCTTCGGATGAGGTTTGTCTGACCCCAGCTTGTCTGTAGGCTCAAAGTACTCATAGAAGAACTTTCTGCCTTCCAGTTTATCCAGCGTATCTTCAGTGACACCCTCTTCATCCATTGCCTTCCTGAGCATCAGCGCAGCGCCTCTTACCGCCTCGCCCGTTACCAGCGTCTGTCTTGATCCTGATGTGGTTCCGGAATCAGGCGCGTTTTCCGTGTTGCTGTTGCCGATCCAGATCTTTGTTATAGGCAGATCTGTTGCCTGAGCAACATCCTGAAGGAATACAGTCTGGCAGCCCTGGCCTATATCTGAAGCGGCAGTGAATACCCATACCAGACCGTCCTTTACTCTGAGTTCTGCCCTGCCTTTATCAGGAAGCCCTACTCCGACACCTGCGTTCTTCATTGCGCAGGCTATGCCTACCCTGTCTTCCGGCGCATCGTCAAAGTATGGCTTAACAGCTACGAGAGTTTCCTTCAGAGCAGTTGATACATCGGCTATCTGTCCGTTCGGGAGCTCAAGACCCGGCTCGATCGCGTTGCGGTATCTTATCTCCCACGGACTGATCCCGACCTTCTTTGCCAGCACGTTCAGGAGCGACTCAAGAGCGAACTGGCTCTGGCATACACCGAAGCCTCTGAACGCTCCGGCAGGAGGATTGTTGGTGTAATATCCGAATCCTCTGATATCCGTGTTGTGATAATTGTATGGACCTACGCTGTGCGTGCATGCTCTCTCAAGAACAGGTCCGCACAGGCTTGCGTAAGCGCCCGTATCGAAATTGATCTCACAGTCGAGACCCGTCAATATGCCGTTCTCATCGCAGCCGACAGTGAAGGTCCCTTCCATATAGTGCCTTTTAGGATGTACCCTGAGGGATTCCGCACGGCTGAACTTCATCTTCACCGGCCTGTTGTACTTCAGCGCTGCCAAAGCTGTCAGGTGCTGCGTCGTAACGTCTTCCTTGCCGCCGAATCCTCCGCCGATGAGCTGGTTCTCTACCACGATGCGTTCCTGGCAGTCTTCCCAGCCGAGCATGATAGCCACCTCGTGTCTGGTGTCATAAGCTCCCTGGTCTGTCGACAGTATCTTGACACCGTCCTTATACGGGAAGGACACGGCGCACTCCGGTTCAAGGAAGGCGTGCTCCGTGAACGGCGTTGTGAACGAAGCTGTCGCAGTATATGCCGACTCTTTGAGAGCCTTTGCCGCATCGCCCCGTACAACGTGCCTCTGCTGGCAGAGGTTCCCGTTCCCGTGGATCTTAGGAGCTCCTTCAGCTCTTGCCTCGGATATGTTCTTAACAGGCTCAAGTACTTCGTATTCTACCTTTACCGCCTTCTTGGCCTGCTCAAGTATGTATGGAGATTCAGCAACCACGACGCATATGGTATCTCCCACCATTCTGGTCGTATCGCCCTCTGCTATCATAACGTCCCAGTCCTGCTGTATATGGCCCACTTTGTTGTTCGGCACATCAGCTGCTGTCAGGACTCCGATAACGCCCGGCAGTGACTCGGCTTTTTCCTTTATTATTTTCTTTACTACAGCTCTCGGATACTGCGATCGCACAGCTGAAGCGTATGCCATAGGCGGCATAGCAGGATCGACTGCGACACAGAGATTAACGAGAGGCTCGTCTTCCATGTAGATGGTCTTGCCCGGCTTTATAAGGCCCTTTGCAGCGGCATCCGCGTACTCTTTTTCTCCCCAGCCGGTCTGTTCCATTATAAGATCAGGCCTGTCCACAGGTACGAAGTATTCAGGTCCGATATCGTCCGGATACTTTCCGTAGCCCAGCACCTTTTTTCTGACATCTATACGGAACACGTTCTGTCCCATGCCGTACTGAGAGCTGTTGCCCCTGTTTTCGTAGTTTGCGATTCCCGAAGCGCGTTCAGGATCGTAGTTGGAGCCTACGACCGAGATGAATTCATTCTGCTCAGGCATCATCTTGCCCGTAAACTGGCTTATCTGTCTGACCTCTTCTTCACCGCGCAGAATTGCCGCAGCTCTCCTGATGCCGTTGATGATTTTCTTGTAACCTGTGCAGCGGCATACATTGCCCCTGATGGCTTTCTTTATTTCATCCTCCGTAGGATCCGGATTGCGGTCAATAAGGGCTTTGCCGGCCATCACCATGCCGGGTATGCAGAAACCGCACTGCACCGATCCTGCTGTTCCGAAAGCATATACAAACGCTTCCTTCTCCCGCAGGCTCAGACCCTCTACCGTGATGATGTTTTTGCCCGCCGCCCTGTCTGTAGTGAGGACGCAGGCTTTTACGGCGTGACCATCCACAACTATGGTGCATGTTCCGCATGCTCCTTCCGAGCAGCCGTCCTTTACCGAATACAGCTTGAGATCATCCCTGAGATACCTGAGCAGAGGCTTCCTTTCGTCTGTAGTTCTTTCTATTCCATTTACTGTGAATGTGTAAGAAATGGTACTCACCTCCTCTGTCAGATCAGTCAGCGGTCATGATACCGTTGGAATCCCTGATGACTCCGCGCGGGCACTTGACTGCACACATACCGCAGCAAATACATGCTGCAGGGTCGATAACAGGTTTTCCATCCGCAACACTGATAGCGCCGGCCGGACATTCCCTTTCGCATATGCGGCATGCGATGCATGAATTATCGCATGCTTCGCGCGCGGCTTTGCCGAGGTCGCGGTTGCTGCATTTCGGCTGTATGTTTCTGTCCGGTAATATTATCTCAATGAGATTCTGCGGGCAGACGCGCATGCAGAGTCCGCAGCCGACACATTTATCGCTGTTGACCGAAGGCGGACCTCCTGCTTCGACCTTGATAGCCGCAAGATGGCAGGCAGCTTCGCAAGAGCCGCCCCCGAGACATCCGTATCTGCATTTGCTGATGCCATCCGGATATAACTTGAGTATCGCGCTACAGTCCCTCGGGAGAGACGTCCTGTCTATCCCTTCAAGCAGCGGGCTTCCGCCCCTGCAGCGTACATATGCTGTTTTCCTGATCCTCTTAGCCATTTTCTCATCTCCAGATTCTCAAAGACGTTCCCCGGCATATGACAGGATAGCTTCAAGGACTCCTCCTCCTATGGACAGAGCCTTATCTGAAACTGTCATATGGTCGACCGAAGCCCCCCTCGGATCGACATCTCCGGATTTAAGACCTTTTGTAACAGGCACTCCGTCCTGCAGCAATCCTCTTATCTTACCGTCAGTCAGTGCGTATACAGGCACTCCATCGACATTGGCAACGCGGTCACCTTCCTTTACCAGATCTCCTATCTTTTTCTCAGGATGGAACGTGCCGTCTGCCGGAGCTTTTATCAGGCGCCTTATAGTCTGGCCTCCTACGTTTCCGGGTACACCGGTATTCGGGATCGCAGATCCTTTTCTTATGACCCTTTCAAGAGTATGCCCGCGTTTTGTTTCTATCACAGCATGGCAGTCCCTGCCTGCCGTAAATCCGGGACCGACTCCGATGACCAATTTCGCGTCATCGGGAGACGTTCCTGTGTTCCTTTTGGCGAGGATCGCGTCAACGACAACTTCAGGCTTCAGGATCTTTACTATTTCTGCCTCCGGATCCTCCAGCACTGGGATCACTCCCCGCGCCAGACAATCCCTGACCTCATCTAT
>JAFVPI010000087.1 GCA_017505405.1 Mogibacterium sp. | reverse complement strand
TGCCGATTCAGAAAAGTTTGGCCAAAACGTCGCAGGAACTGAGTCGTACGCGTATAACGGAAGCCATGTCAGGGAAATGTTAAAAACCGGCACCTGGGGGGAATATACAGTTTATGACTATGAGAATGGCAAGCTGAAGAGCTCAAAAACGACATACATTAATTCCGAAGAGGATGAAAAGCTCAACACAGTTTACAAAATTAATTCTCTTGGAAGAGTGGAAGTGAAAAAAAACACTTTTGAAATGTTCGAGGGCAGGATGAGCAATTATTATGAAGATCGCTACGAATATACAAAAGAAGGCTATTATTTGAAAATGAATGGTGCTTCAACTGATGAATATGTTTACGATTCTCATGGAAACCCTGTAGAGTATCATTACGTTACATCTACTGCTCCGGGAGGAGGAGTAATAACACCTCGTGTCGACATTTATAAAAACATATATACAGACGGTAGGCTTACAAAGATTTCTTGCAAGAACTATGCGGGAATCAGGACCGAGGTCGAGCTCAATTACAAAGAGATCAGTATTCCGGAAAAATACTATAAAGAGTTTATTGTGCAGCAGCATGATATTATATTCCGTTATGCTCACAAGAACGAGACTGCCTGGGAACTTCCGCTTGGACTGGTAGGATAACAGCTTTGGAAGGAGGCGGGGCGCAGCTCTCTGTCTCCTTTTTGCTTTTCAGTCAAATAAAAAGACCAGGGCGGATATTGTATCTGCCCCGGGATTCTGATCATTTCTCCGTTATTTCATAGTTGGAAATCATGCGGCTCGTGCCTTCGGATACCGACACCTTTGGTGCCCAGCCGAGGGCTTTTAATTTGCTGTTGTCGAGTCCAATGAAAGCGGCAGGGTTGTAGCTCGCCTTCTTCGACTGGTCGATGTTCATAACGAGCTTGAGACCTTTCTCCGGTCTGCTTGCAAGGAACGCTTCTGCGAGTTGTCTGATCGAGATCGTGTTATCGCTGTCTGCGACATTGTATGCAGATTCCTTGCCCTTGAGAAGTATGTAGAAGATGCCCGAAACCGCATCGCCAACATATGTGTACGATCTCTGTGATGAGCCGTCGCTGTTCATGACGATGTCTTCGCCTCTGAAGACATTGGCTGCGAAGTCCGCCTGCACGCGGCCGTCGTTGAGACCGAGTCCCGGACCGTAAATGTGTGCGAATCTAGGCAGCTTGCAGTCGATACCGTACTGTGCCTTGAACGATACGCAGATCGTCTCCGCAGCGCGCTTGCCTTCGGAGTAGCACGACCTCGGATTGAGGCAGTCAAGGTATCCGTAATCATCTTCTTTTATCTTGTCGATGTCTGAAGAGACCTTTCCATAAACCTCAGAAGATGACATCAGCACGAATGCCTTCGAGTGAGCCTTGACTGCGAGATCGAGCAGGTTGAATGTACCTACCAGATTGGCGCGTATCGTTGATGTAGGAGCAGCCGCGTGCTCGCGAGGTCTCGCGGCCGAACCTCCGTGGAATATGAAGTCGATATCTCCATCGTAGTCCACAGGTATCGAAACATCCTGAGCGATCAGCTCTATGTCGTCGCGCTCGAGCAGTCTGCCGAATATGCGGCGGGCCTTTTCCTCGTTGCGGACCAGGGCAAGGACCTTTATGCCCATGTCCATGCTGTCGTTCAGACCGAGCATCGTATACAGTACATATGAAGGGATCATACCGCTCGCGCCGGTTACCAGAACGGTCGCTCCGCGGAACGCATCCCAAGGCAGATCTTCGCTTATAATGCGCTCTACATCTTCAGTAATTATGCGGTTTTCAAGCTTGTTTATAGTCATTTTCACACACCTGTTCTACACAAAAACTACACTTTTAAAAGAACAAAAAGAATTATACCATGAATTGATAGAGGGCGGTACATATGGTAAAATCTAAACGATTGTTAAGAAAAGAATGGATAAGTATCCATTGAATATATAAGGGAACCGGAGAAGAAAGTTGTTCAGTAAAAAAGAAAAAATCACTATTAATACTAATAATACGGAGATAAATAAGGAAAAAGCAAACAAGGGCGAGTCGTACGAAATGGTCGTCAGGCACGTGAAGAGAAGCGCACTGGTCGGAATTCTTGCAAGCGCCATCGTTGTTATGATAGCAGCATGGTCTGTCATGGCTCCATATGCCATTACCGTTAACGGCAGCACGGTCTGCTATGTACGAAACAGAGAAGCGGCGGGCAATGTGACAAACGCCATCATCAAAGAATATCTTCCTGAAGATGCCACTATGAGCGTTTTCGATGTGAGTGACAACATCAATGTCGAAGCGGCAGGCATCAAACAGGCGCTGAGCGCTGACTGTGTCTCTGTTTCAGAAGCGGCGTCGATGCTGAAAGACAGACTTGAGAATCCTGATGATTATGAAACAGCAGAAGTTTCGGGCAGCCCTAAAAAGGTCAATCCGTTTGGAATAGTTCTTTATGTTGAGGCTGCGGACGGAACGACAGTTAAAGCTCCTGTTGACCCGAGCATTACGGTCCTGAGCACTGCAAACGTGACTGAGACCTTTAAGGTCCCTACCGAATATATAAAGGATGACAGCATGCTTGCCGGTGACTCCGAAGTAGAAGCCAAGGGTAACAAAGGTAAGAGAGAGGTGCTGCGCCAGTTCACGACTGTTAACGGAGAGGTCGTAAAAACAGATGATCTCAATGTCAAAGTCGTCAAGGAGGCAAAGCCGAAGGTCATCAGAAAAGGAACGCTGGGACTCCCTGAGGGAGAAGACTGGAAGACCTATGAAGGCGACCCTATATTCAACGACGGTGAAGTCCTTATCTCAACTGCGAAGAAGTATCTCGGAGCTCCATACAAGTACGGTGGCTACAGCCTTACGACAGGCATCGACTGCGTGCAGTTCATCAGACAGATGTACGCCAAGTACGGAATCAAGCTTCCTAACGGAAAGAATGCTCTGAAACATGTCGGAACTGCGGTATCGTTTTCAAATGCAAAGCCGGGCGACATCATCTGCTACTCAAACCACTATGCTCTGTACATGGGCAATAACACGATAATCCATGCTACAAGCAAGGGCGGAGTCAAGATCAGACACAACGCACAATTCAGAAAAATCGTCACCGTAAGAAGGATCCCAAGGAGCTAACGGAAGGAGACCTGAGTGTCGAACAGATCATTGCTTGCTGTCATTGCTTCGATGTCCGCCGTATGCATCCTGATCATATGGACGCTGTTCAGCCAGCATGAAGCTCCGGTTCCTGAAACGCCTGAAGAGCCGGGAATCCCGCGCACGGAAAGGTACAATGCGATCTATGATGTGAGGATCGATTATCCGGAAAGTTCAAGGACGGATTACGCGGATGTAACGGTCGTCAACGGCAAGGGCAGGCAGTATAATTACAGAATTTTCAAACAAACAGCAGGATACGACAGTTATTCTGATTATCTCAGCGCGCATGGATGTTCAACCTGCGCGCTTACGACTATATTGAGAAATGTTGAAGGCCTTGAGGACCTCACGCCTGACAGATGCATCAGCGAGATCCAGCAAGAGATAGCCGGTGAGGCTTTCGACAGGAATTTCTCGAAGTCAAAAAGAAAACAGATGCCGGTCACTCTGTACGGAGCGAAGAAGATCTTCGATGAATACGGGGTGCCGTACCGGCTGCCTTCTGAAGATCCGCAGGAGCGCGAGAAAGAGATCACGGACTGGCTCCTTAAAGGAGACCCGGTACTCTTCACCTTCGGTAACGGCAGCGCATTCAGCCTCAGCAAAGTTACGCACACCGTGCTGCTGCTGGGTATTGATGACGAGGGCTATGTGATCATGGGCGATTCGCTCCACAAAAGCCGGTCATACTGGGGGAATCAGGGACTGGTCAAGACCGGTAAGATGACGGTGGCGGACATGCTCTCGATAGTAAAGAACGAGGGACCGTGGAGTGTGTGCGATGAAAGCACTGATGACTCGCACTTCTTCTACAGAAACCCGTCGGACAGAGGTTACCTGCTTGTCAGGTTCAACAGTGAAGTTCCGGCCGCGGTCACAGGAACACAGAATGATACCGAATAGGAGGAATAATAAATGGAAAGAAGAACGCTCTATGCTGCGATAGATAACAGAAAAGTAGCCATCATAGGCGCCGGTTTCGTAGGTTCGTCGATCGCTTATGCGCTCACGATCAGGAATCTCGCCAATGATATTGTGCTGATCGATGTCAATCCTAAAAGGGCCATGGGAGAAGCTATGGATATCCAGCATGGTATCCCTTACATGGGAAGGTCATCGGTGCGCGCGGGAGATTACTCAGACTGCAAGAACTGCGACCTTATCATAATCACAGCAGGACGTCCAAGAAGACCGGGCGAGACAAGACTCGACATGATCGCCGACAACATCGGTATAATGAGGAATGTAGTAGAGCAGATAAAGCCTTACTACACCCACAGTGTTATCATGGTGGTATCCAACCCGGTAGACATAATGACACACAAGGTTGCCGAATGGACAGGTCTTCCTAACGGTATGGTATTCGGCACAGGATGCATACTCGATACATCAAGACTTGTCAGGAGCATCAGCGACTACATACATATCAATACAGAAGCTATCAAGTGCAATATAGTAGGTGAACACGGAGACTCGCAGTTCGCGGTATGGAGCAGACTTACGATAGCCGGCATGAGCATGGACGACTACTGCAGAAACGTCGGCCTTGAGTGGGGCGACTGGCAGAAAGGGCTCCTTAACAATAAAGTAAGAAAAATGGGAGCGACGATCATCGATGCAAAGGGCAGGACCCACTACGGTATCGCGACATGCGTATGCTTCCTCGCGGACGCAATACTCAATCAGAGGCCGTCGATCGCTCCGGTCTCGTCACCGCTTCAGGGCGAGTACGGAATAAAGGGCGTTTCACTCAGCCTGCCGTCGATAGTAGGAGTCAGAGGGGTCGAGCACAGGCTCGAAGAGACATGGTCCGCCGAAGAGGTGGCATTGCTCAGAAAGAGTGCGGAGACGCTCAGCAGCAAACTTAAAACATTCTGATAAAATCAATAAAAGAGGTCTTGACGATGAAGAAATACAGGATAGGAGTTTTGGGCCCGTCAGAGATCGCGTTCAGAAGAATGGTGCCGGCTATTATCGATAGCGGGCACTTTGACTATGCCGGAGTTGCTCATGCCAGCCGTGAGGAGTATCCGGGACAGTCGGACGGACACGCGGCGAAGTGCGGAAGATTCGCGGACACATACGGCGGAAATATATACGAAAGCTTTGCGGAACTATTAAGCGATGCGGATGTGGATGCGGTGTACATACCGCTTCCTCCGTCAGAGCATCTCAGGTGGGCGGTGGCTGCATTCGATGCCGGCAAGCATGTACTGGTTGAGAAGCCTTCTACGGCATGCCTTTCAGATACGGTAAGGATGACGGAGGCAGCAAAGAAAAGCGGTTTGGCTCTGCACGAGAACTACGCTTACGCTTATCACGCTCAGGTGAAAGCGATAAGAGACATACTGGAGTCAGGAAGGATAGGAGACCTCAGACTTGTGAGAGCAACATTCAGCTTCCCGTACAGAGGCGAGAATGACTTCAGATATCACGCTGGCAGAGGCGGCGGATCCATCATTGACTGCGGCGGATACCCGGTGAACTTCGCTTCGGGATTCCTGGGTGAAGATGTCAGAGTGATCAGCTCCAGCCTGCTGTCAACAAGAGGACATGATGTGGATACTTACGGGGCTGCGACCCTTGCCGGAGATAATGGCGCGATAGCTCAGGTATCATGGGGCATGGACAATGTCTACAGATGCGGCGCCGAGCTTCACGGCAGCACCGGCATGATAAGTACGGACAGGCTGTACAGCCCGCCGGCAAGCATGGACCCGGTCATATTGATCACCGATAATTCAGGCGTCGAGAAGATAGAAGTGCAGGCGGATGATCAGTTCGGAAGATCGCTCGATCACTTCGCAGAGTGTATGGAGGATCCCGATACCGCAGCCGCGAGGCGCGCGCAGATCCTCAGACAGGCAGGCCTGATACAGTCCATAATCGAAAAGAGCCGGGACAATAACCTATAGCATGATCGTTCAGCAGAAGGCACCGGAGATCGGGGACCGCTTAACATGCGGCTCCCGATTTTTTTTTATCAAGATTGAAAACAGCAAGTCGTACATGGTACAATTTCTTAACGATTATTAAGGGAATTGGGGATAATCATACAAGCGTTTTATTTTTTTGTACGGAAGGTGGTTGTTTATGAAGAAAAGAAACAGAATGTTAGCTATACTGCTCGCATTCACTATGGTACTCACCTTTATGCCGATGCTGGCATTTGCAGAGGGTGAAGAAGCTGACGCAGATCCACAGGCTACTGAAGCAACAGTAGAAGAGACTGATGCAGAGGCAGTAGAAGCAGAAGCGGTAGAAGAAGTAGCTCAGAAAGAAGCTGCTGAAGCAGTAGAGGAAGAAGCTAAACCAACCAGTCTCACTTTTACACCAGCCAGCGGATTTGAGTTTGAGGCAAAAGAAGGTGACGACTGGATGTCGCTGGATTATGCAGGCAATACTTTTGTAGTCGGAACCAGTAACGGAAATAAAACATTTAAAAGCATAGAGTATACTGGAATCGATTCAGAAGATGGTTCGGAGTACCAGGCATGGGGATTTTTCCTTGATGGGGATTCCAAAAAGGAAGAAGGCTATTTCGGATACGAGATCAACGGTGTTATGTCAAATGACGGGGGAAAATTTAAAGCCGGAGATAACACTGTAAGATTCACCTATGGCTATGGTGATGACAGAGTTTTCACAAAAGCATTTACAGTAAAGGCCGAAATGAGCCCAGTCGATATTGAATTCATTCCTGCAAGCGGAGTTACACTCTGGGGCTTCGAAGGTGCCAGATACATAGACGGCAATGAATACTATGCTGAAGGCAATAAATTCGTTGTTACCTACAGCGACAACAAAACAAAAAAAGAATTTATTGCCAAGGAAGTTGAAGTCGAAGAAAATGGAAGAATCGAACACTTTGTAGGATACTTTGAAGATGGCGTAATCAAAAAGAATGCAAAAGGGGAATTTGCGGATGAGGTCTTCGATGAAGACATACCGGAAACCGGACTCAAGAAGGGAAACAATTCCATTAGATTCGGACTGTATGGTGGCGAAGGCATGGTCTGGTCTTCAAAGACATATAATGTAATCGGCAAGCCATATGCGGTCAGTGCTTCATATACTCCGACTACTGTCAATGCCACAATTTATCCTGAATGGGATGATATTCGTCTTACTGAGCCAGGTAGCCAGTTTGTAGTAAAATATAATGACAATACAACTAAGACATTCAAACCAGTCGAGGTTAAGTTCCCGGATGGAGGAATTGGTTATGACTGGAAATGTGGTGATGAAGAATTACAGTGGGGCTATGACTATGATGGCAGACTCAAAGAGGGTAGTAATAAATTGACTTTATACCTCTACAACGTTAAGCCTTATTCAGATGATGACAGAGATGATATAACATGCACTGTCAATGTAAATGCTTCAAAAGTCGGTGTCTGCACAACACATAAACTCCGCAAGGTAAAGGCTACCAAGGCTACATGCCAGGCGCCTGGTATCAAAGCACATTATCAGTGCACTGCATGCCTCAAGATCTTCACAGACAAGAAGGGCAAGAAGGAAACTACATACGCTAAGCTCGCAACGAAGAAGGCTAAGCATGTATTCAAGAAGAAAATCGTTTCCGATGAATATCTGAAATCGCCTGCAACATGCACAAAGAAGGCAACATACTACTATGCATGCAAGACCTGCGGCGAAAAGGGCAAAAAGACCTTCACAGCAGGAAAGGCTCTCGGACACAAATTCGAGAATTCTGTAACCAAGGCTACACCGACCAAGAACGGAAGCATAGGACAGAAGTGCACAGTCTGCGGTAAAAAGGGCAAAGGCAAAGTCATTCCTAAGGCAAGCAAGATCGCAGTAGTAAAGAAGTATAAGAAGAAAGGCGTTCCTGCTGCTGCACTGGGCGGAGCTTTCATCGAAGTCAAGAACGCCAAGGGCAAGAAGATAGCTACATCAGAATACGATATCGCATTCAGCAATGATGTGGAAGCCGGAAAGGGCTCGGCAACGATCACCTTCAAAGGCGATAACTACGAAGGGTCAAAGGTAGTTTCATACAAGATCGTAAAATAATTAGAACTTTAGATAACCAAACTTCGAAGCAGAGGCGCAAGCCTCTGCTTCTTCTAATTCATAGATAACACATTGACTAATGGGAGTTAACAAATGCAAAATTGTATTGATGATCAACATCGGAACCCCGGAAACTTTTTTACGGAAATGATGTGTATAACTATCGTATAAGGAGGCTAATGATGCTTAAAAAACGTACGCTATCACTCTTGCTTACACTGGCAATTCTGCTTGCGTTCATGCCTGCCATAGCTTTTGCGGACGATGCTGCAGACAACACTGCAGATCAGGCAGAGACTGTTGCTGCCGAGGGAACAGCTTATGAGGATGCAACTGCTGAAGATCCTGCAGAAGAAAACTTGTCTTCTGAAGAGCAGTCCGGAGAACAGGATGAGACAGAAATTGAGGGACAAAGCGGCAAGCTTGCTGATGCCGTTACATGGAAACTTGATGCGGGAGTCCTGACTATCTCCGGCGCCGGGAAGATGACTGACTATGAGAGTGAGTCTGCGGCCCCTTGGTATTCTGAGAGGGCGAAAATCAAAAAAATCATAATCGAAGACGGCATCACTCATATCGGGCAATATGCGTTCGTGGACTTTACCGGCCTTGAGAGGGTCGAGATCCCTAAAAGCGTGGTGAAAATCGAGACAGAGGCCTTTGAAGTAGATGTTATGCTTGAGGATAGCTGTGCGGCTAAAACTGTTTATTACAAGGGAGATGTCGCATCATGGTGCAAAATAACATTCGGCGATATTGCCTCAAGTCCTTGCTATGCCGGGGGCAAGTTATCTTTCAATGGAACTGATGCGGTCAATCTGACAATACCGGGAAGTGTGAGCTCCATATCTGATTATGCGTTCTACGGCTGCAGCAGCCTGAAGAGCGTTACGCTGTCAGAAGGTATCAAGAGCATTGGAGGAGCTGCTTTTGATCAGTGTGAGAACATGACAAGTGTAACGATCCCGAAAAGTCTGACATACAGCGGGGCAAATGCATTCAGCTACTGCCGCGCTCTGAACGATGTGTACTATAACGGTGACATCGCATCATGGTGCAATATTGAGTTTGCATGGTTCAGCTCAAACCCTTGTGATAATGGATGCAACTTGTACTTCAACAAAAAGCCGGCCGGTGATCAGACCATACCGGAAGGATCAACAAGCATCGGGGACTTCACCTTCTTAGGCTGCAAAAACCTGACAGGTATCGTTATTCCAAAGAGTGTTAAAAGTATAGGACGTTCTGCATTCGATGGCTGCACCGGTTTGAAAAGCGTAACATTATCTGAAGGCCTTGAGGACATCGGATACTGTTCGTTCAATGGATGCAGCGGTCTTACAGATATAACGATACCGGCAAGCGTTAAACGAATTGAAGCGTTTGCTTTTGACGATTGCGACAAACTGAAAGCGGTATATTACAAAGGAGACCTGAGCAAATGGTGCAGCATTGATATTGACGCGGTCTCTGCAAACCCTTGCTGTAATGGAGCAAATCTATACTTTAATGGGACGAAAGTTACTGATCTGACAGTACCGGGAAGCTTAAAGGCCGTTAGCGATTTTGCTTTTACAGGATGCAGCAGTCTGACGAGCGTAAAGATATCCGACGGAGTGACGAGTATCGGAACCTGTGCATTTGACAGTTGCAGCAATATTACCAGCGTGACCATACCGGATGGTGTGACAAATATCGGGGAGCTGAGTTTCGCCGACTGCAGCAAACTGACAAGTGTTACGATCCCGGGAAGCATTACCGCTGTAGGTGAGGCTGCATTTGACGGATGCAAGGCGATAAAGGAAATAAGTTACGGTGGTGATAAGAACAACTGGAAGTCATTTGAAAACGTACCGGACAGAGGGACCATACATTATTCCGACGGAAGCTCCGAGGTGTTAGTTCCGAAAAAAAGCGATTCCGACAGCGATGAACAGGATGATGACAGTGCAGAAGCTGATAGCCCGGATGATGGCAGCCACTCCTGTGCCGGAAACATCAAAAAAGTATCGACTGCAGCGACTTGTCAGGCGGCCGGCATGAAGAAGCATTACGAGTGCACGGTATGCCATAAGATGTACAAGGATGCCAAAGGAACTAAAGCTCTTACGAAAAAGCAGATAAAGAAGCTGAAGCTCAAAAAGAAAAAGCACAGCTTCAAGAAGAAATCCGGGGAATACCTGAAGTCTGCCGCAACATGCACAAAGCCTGCAATTTATTACTATACCTGCAAAATGTGCGGCCAGAAGGGTAAGAAGACATACAAGTCCGGCAAGGCTCTCGGACACAAATACGAGAATTCTGTAACCAAGGCTACACCAGCAAAAAACGGAAGCATCGGACAGAAGTGCACAGTCTGCGGCAAGAAGGGTAAGGGCAAGGTCATTCCTAAGGCAAGCAAGATCGCGGTAGTAAAGAAATACAAGAAGAAAGGCGTTCCTACTGCCGCACTGGGCGGAGCTTTCATCGAAGTCAGGAACGCCAAGGGTAAGAAGATCGCCGCATCAGAATACGATATCGCATTCAGCAATGATGTGGAAGCCGGAAAGGGATCAGCAACGATCACCTTCAAGGGCGATAACTACGAAGGATCAAAGGTAGTTTCATACAAAATAGTAAAATAATAAACTTTGGGGTATAAAATCTGTAGAAATGACAGAAATCTACCTTGCCGGGAGATCCTCCTGAAAATGTGAGATTATCAAGTCAAAAAAACTCGATAGGAAGCTGGAATCGAAAAAAATTCCGACTTCCTATTAACTTGCCTGAATTCGGTTTTGCACGAGAGACTCTTGCCGGCGACAGAGCAGCTACTGATCTCAGATACCCGCCTCTGTTTCTTTGTCAGAGTCGGGGCAAAAAAGCTGCTAATTGTGACAATTAAGCGGAATGCTTATATGTTAACAATTTATCAAAAAGAAAGTATTACTTGATTGAGATTGCAACTTCTGCTATATTTCTGAAGTTATATGTTATAACGACTATTAAATGATTCCCCTTAATTTCTGTTTTTGGGAGAACTACTATAATCAGGAGAAGATATAATGAGTATATTCAACACTATCGTATACTGGATAGGCTCGATTACTACACTTGTAAGTATCGTTGTTTGTTTAGTGTTGTTTTTTGCTTATAAGAGCAAAAATTCAAAAGGCGAGAGAATAGAACTTGAGAACAAGACAACAGAAAAGCCATGGGCTTTAGGCACATGGATTGCCGGCGTATTCGTTGCCGGCACTGGTGTTGCACTGATGTATGCCCCGGGAGATCTGGTTGGCTATATTGATGAGGGACTGAATCCAATAGAGTCTATTACAATGGTGTCACTCCTAAACGGAGCACCTGTTTGGGCACTGTACTCCATCATGGGTCTGTGGTACATGAAGCACATGGACTCAAAGATTGGCAAGCTGGCTGCCATTCTTTCCACTGTTCTTGGTATGTCTATCTCTCTTTGGACTGGAATGAATACGGTTACAAGATTCATTGGATATAATTTTCCAGGGCTTAAATTCCTGCTGGCCGCAATTACCGTTGGTATTGCAATGATATCAGCAAAAAGGAATCTGCTGAAAGGTATGTCTAAACTAGCTTTCCTAATTTTTGTTTTTGCATTCCTTGCTGTTCTTTCCACACCTTTTACTGATTTCTCTTTCAGCCCAATTGAAGGAAAAATCACGGGTACTTTCTGGAAGGAGTATTTCTTTGGTGCAACCGCCGCAAGCTGGATATTTTGGTTTCTATCCTGGACACCAACAGTTTCCAGATGGCTTGCCCACATATCTAAAGGCAGGACTATGAAAGAGTACATAGCTGGTACAATGGTTCTTCCAACAGCTCTTGCTGCTGTTTGGATGAGTGTTTCCTGGATGTATCAGGACGTTATCATGAACTTCAATCTAGCCGAGAATATCAGCTCCTTCATTCCTTGTGTGATTTTTATCATTTCCGGTATTTTATTTATGACCGGAACATTGGATTCAGACTGTAAGGTGTTCACTGAGGATTTGCAGTACCTTTCTAAAGGAAAGCTTAATCGAAATGCAATGATTCCGTATTATGGACTGTTTGTCCTGTTTTTCTTCAGTCTGTTCATTTCGGGAATCATTAAACAACCATTTGCATTTAATGAGTATTCTTCTCTTATATTCATGCCGCTGATGGTATGGAGCCTTGCTGAATGTGTAAAAAGTCTTTTAAATAAAAAGGGCTAAGACAATACCAGGGAACTGAACCTTCAAGTTAGAAAACTTTGAAACAGAGGCAGTGAAGCCTCTGTTTCTTTCTTATTATTTAAATTAAGATTACAGAAATCCGGCGAATGTTCACAGCATTGACCAACATTCGTTAACAAAAGCATAATTACCTCAGCGAATAAAAAAGCGCATCATGATCCTGACTGCAAATGTCCGGAAATGGTGCGCAGTACTTTCTTATTGAGGAGGCTAATGATGTTAAAGAAACGTACACTTTCCCTCTTGCTTTCATTGCTGATGCTGCTTACGTTCATGCCTGCCATGGCGTTTGCGGAAGATGCCGCTGACGATACGCCTGATCAGCCTGCGGCAGCAGTAGCAGAAGAAACAGCTGAGGAGGCAAATGCCGTGGAAGCAGCGGTTGAGGAACAGGCAGCTGAAGAAACAGCAGAGCCACAAGAGACTCTCGATGCAAAGAATGCCGAAGCAGCTGAAGGAGGAGTAAAATCGCTGTCCTACAAGGGCGGCACACTCTACTATGAGCCGGGCGATACAGCTCAAGATGTCGATCTTTACGCTGATGGCGTTGTATTTGAGGTAGTTTACAGCGATGGGGCAAAAAAGGTCGTTCCTAAGGAATTTAACGACGGCTGGTTTGATTATTTCTTTGAAGACGAAGCGCCGGCTTTTGATGAAGACAGCAATTATCCGATAAATACAGTTGAGATGGATTTCAACTATGATAAAGCAGCCGCAGAAAAAGTCATTTATGTAACTTACGGAGGGGCAAGCACAAAGATCCCTGTAGCTGAAAAGGTGTATCCGAAGCCTAAAAAAGTCGAATTTGTGCCGGCAAACGGATTTGTTGCAGAGAGCCGCATAGGTGCAGATCGCATTAATAATTATGAGCTTTTTGGTGAAGGCAATAAGTTTGTCATTACCTGGGACGACGGCAACGTACATACATACCAGTACAAGGAAACAAAAGAAGAAACCGCATTCTTCCTTGTTAACAGCGATGGCGAAGACCGCGTGTTCTATGAGGATATTATGCTGGACGGCAGGGTATCTGCGGGAGAAAGCACTGTTAACGGAAAAATAGCAATCAGAACAGACTACGGTGAGGAAATGATGCCTTTAAGTGTCAAGGTGTCAGCAAATCTGTATAATGCATATGTTGAGGAAAAAGCATATGGCTATACAGGAAAGAACATCAAGCCTAAAGTTGTAGTCAGGTACTTCGATGACAAGACCAAGAAGATCAAGAAAATGCCGGCTAAGTGGTATACCTGCAAGCCTAAAAAGCGCAAAGCTGTAGGCAGCTATTCTTTCGAAGTAAAAATCAAAAAGAAATATCAGGCAAAATACGGCATGAGCCTCTGGGGTTCCTATGATATCATCCCAAAGACACCTGCAATAAAGAAGGCAACAGGCGGGACCGGGAGCCTGACTGTTACCTGGGGTAAATTCAGCAAGGCTGTACGGAAGGGGACCGATGGTTTCTATATTCAGGTCGCCGCTGATAAAAAAGGCGATGAAGTACTGGAAATGATCGAAGCAAAGCCGGGAGATACCAAAGCGACCGTCAAGGATCTCGAAAAAGGCACATACTATGTATGCATAGTTTCGTACAAGAAACTCGCTGAAGATGATGAAAGGTGGTCGAAACCAAGCAAGATAAAAGCCGTAACTGTGAATTAAATCTATAGCAGAAGCTGATGGATGCCGGGCTTCTTCCGAAGCCCGGTTTCTTTTAATCTTTTTTAGATTCATTGACTAAGCCGGGTATACAATTGCAAAATTGTTATTGATAAGCCACCTCGGGGACAGGGCTGCTTGTCCGGGAATGAGGTGTGGTAATTCTTGTAAGGAGACCAATAATGCTGAAGAAACGTATGATAACTCTTTTGATGTCAGTGGCAATGCTGTTTACGTTCATGCCTGCCATGGCGTTTGCAGAAGCTGAGGAGAGCAGCGAGCAGCAGGCTAATGAGTCTTCAATGGTAAAAGCTGAAGGTGTTACAGCAGAGGAATCGATAGGCTCGAAGGATGCTCTTGAAGCAGTTGACGATGAAGATGTGAAACCAACGAGCATCAAGTTCATTCCTGCAAGTGACTTTGAATTTAAAACTACAGAGGGCAGAACAGAACTTGACCTGGTACATAATGGCAATTCATTTGTAGTCGGATACAGTGATGGCAATTATAAAACATTTAAGCCTGTCGAGTACGAAGTAAATGATGGGGATAATGGGTCATTTTATACTGTTGGCTGGTTTCTGGATGGAGAAACCGGAAAGGAGTCGTTCACTTTCGGGACTGAAATAAATGATGGAGCTGACTCTGAGTTCAAGTCAGGAGAAAACAAGGTCAGGTTCACGTGCGGTGATGATCCGATAGTATATACTGATTACTTCACAGTAACAGCTGAAGTGAAGCCGGTCGCACTTGATTTCATACCTGCCGATGGAGTTACCTTTTGGGGTTATGAAACTGCCAACATCCTGGACAGCGGTGCGTTTTTCACATTAGGCAATAAATTCATCGTTACTTACAGTGACAACACCACAAAGACGTTCACATACAGAAATGTAGATTACGAATTAAATGGGAACACGATCTCGGAAAACGGGTACTATGAAAATGGTGTGGAGATAAATGCTGACAACGTTGCAGCATTGTTTCAGAGATTTGGAGATTATATACCCGCGGGAGTGCTCAAACGCGGAGACAATGAAATAAGATTCCAGTTACAGTATGATGGAGGCACTGTATATACTACAAAAACTTATAATGCAATCGGGAAACCATATGCTGTAAGCATGTCTTTCTCTCCAAATACAGTAGATGCAGAAATCACTCCTTATGGTGATGATATATTCGTGGATGTACCTGGCAGTTATTTCACGATACAGTTTAGTGATGGTTCAACTAAGATCTTCCGATATGGAGCGATCCCAATTCCCGGGAAAGAGGATACTCATTATGGCTTCGCTTGCGACGGCGAGGAGCTGATGTGGGAAATCGATGAAACCAAACTGCAGGAGGGACCGAATACAAGGACGCTGTACGTCTATGGACTCCGGCCGATTGACAATACTTCAGACAGCGCTGTTCTGAAATACAATGTAACCGTAAATGCCGCTAAGCCTTCTACCCCTCCTGCCAGACATACAAAGCATTCTTTGGTCAAAGTAGCAGCAACCAAGGCTACATGCCAGGCGTCGGGAATCAAGGCTCATTATAAGTGCTCTGAATGCGGCGAATTGTTTACAGATAAAAATGGTAAAAAAGCGACTTCGTTTAAAAAGCTTACCGTTAAAAAGACTAAGCACGTATTCAAGAAGAAAAACCTTACTAACGAATATCTGAAGTCCGCGGCAAGCTGCACGAAGCCTGCAGTCTACTACTATTCGTGCAAGATCTGTGGCCAGAAGGGGAAGAAGACTTTCAAGTCCGGCAAAGCTCTCGGTCATGATTTTGTGGCCGGAAACATTACAAAGGCAACAGCTAAGAAGGACGGAAAGAAAGCCTCCAAGTGCAGCAGGTGCGGCAAGACCAACAAGGGAGTCAAGATCCCTAAAACAAGCAAGGTGTTCAGCCTTAACAAAAAGTCTGTCAGATATACCGGAGGCGGTAAGGAAAAGGATGCGATCAACGTCAGGATCAAGGCAGGCAAGTTTCCTTTAGGCAGTCAGGAATTCTTTGTCGTTTACGGAGAGCCGGTATATGGCAAGAATGGCAAGGGCAGCGGCACAGTGACAGTTAATTTCAAACCTGAGTGTAAGTACTACAGCGGAACTCTGAAACTGACATACAAGATCACAAAGGTACCGAAGAAATAAATGACTTCCCATAATTAAACAGTCAGGGCAGACTGCAATGGTCTGCCCTTTGAATTGGCTTCGAAAGATTAATGAATGTATAGAAGAGGCTGATATTTAAGTGAAAATTGTTGAACATGGGGAGCAAATAGTTATAATGGTCTCATCCGAAAGAACAGCGTTGCTGTAAGGTTGAGACCATTGATCTCCGGAGGCAAGGCTCCTCCGATAGAATGGCTCATCCGAAATAACGGCGTTGCCGTAATTATTACTATGTCTTTGCCGTAAGGCTGAGAGGAGGGTTTAAAATGAAGAACTGGAAGCGCAGACTTGTTTTGCTGCTGTGCCTGGTGCTGGCACTTTCTCTTGGTGCGTGCAGCAAAAAAGGCAATGCAGATCTCGAAGACGGCGAGATCGAAGTATCAATGGACGATGAAAACGACATTGCTCAGCTGGATGATGAGGAGCTGGAGAAGAACGGCACTACTCTTGAGAGCAGACTGCCGCTCCTCAAGGAAGACGGCTGGAAAGCAGACGGCGATAAGTATGTATTTACCACGGACGAAGAGAATACCGGTGAGTACAGGATCGGTGCGAAGGGCAATGATGCTGATCTTGAGGTATCCTTTGACTACGGCGATTCCAACAAGGAGATGATCAGCTTCTATAAAGAAGACGGTGAAGCGGTCAAAGCCGTAACTGCATACTGGTATATGAGAGCTACGGGCGTTCTGGGAATATACGAGGGCAATGTAAAATATACCTTCAAGGTAGGCGATGAGGTAGTCGGCGAGGGAAGTATGTCCTTCGACGAGGCCGCAGCAGCATGTGAAGACTATTTCCAGGGATAATGCTGCAGGATTCCCATATGGCTTAATCTGATTTGATGATCAAGAGGTATATATATGGATAATAAGCATTCCCATAAATACAGACCGGGGCGAGATGTGCATAAGGTCAGGGGCTCACGCATACTTGCGGTGCTCATCAGCTTTATGATGGTCTTTTCTGCGGCAGTATTTGCAGAAACAGGAGCGCAGGATCCTGCGGATAAGACCGGCTCAGATGCCGCGGCTGTTTCGACAGAGCAGGGCAGTGCAGCTGTTGATGTAGTGACCGACGGGATAGAGGGTGATCTGGCGGTTGAAGAAAACGATGACGATCCGGATCTCGATGACGATGAGGACGCTGACGATGGAAGCGGTGAAGGCGTTCAGCCTGCAGAACCTACTGAGCCGGTGGCTCCGGCTGAGTTTGGCGCGCCTGTAGTAAGCAAGGCTGTCGACGGCAATCTGCTGGTTCTGACATGGGCCGCGGTTCCTGATGCAGACGGATACCTTGCAAAGGTGTGGGCTGAAGGCGAGACTGAGCCTGCTGACGAAGCGGCAGTCTCTGTAACAGGCACATCCTACAGCTTTGAACTTGGCACGGCAAATACCTATTACTATAAGATAGGTGCTGTCAGATATCCTGAGGCGGCTCCCGAAACGCCTTCAGAAACGCCTGCAGAGACACCGGCAGATCAGGGAACAACGGAAACTCCTGCTGATCAGGGCACATCTGATGCTGCTGCAGAGCCGGCACAACCGGCAGAACCTGCACCGCAGCCTGCTCCTGAGATAGCATGGTCTGAGACCGGCACTTACACTGCGCCTGTATTCAGCGCGCCAGTGATATCATTACTCAAGCTGCGTTACGGCACGAATGACAACGGCGTCATCCTGAGCTGGACTATGACCAACATAGAGGGTGTGGTCTCGTATGACATAATGCGTGGCACAAGCAGGGAGTTCAGCTCGATGACAAAGATAGGGACTGTCAAGGCTAACAAGCAGACCTTCGACTATCTGCAGGATAAGGCCGGGACGTTCTACTATGCAGTCCGTGCAGTATCTGATGCCGGCGAATACAGAGTGTCGCCTGTTTCATCCAAACTGACGGTCACTGACAAATGGCTTCTAAAAACACAGGGACTGGTATGGTATGGAACAACCAAGTCCAAAGTGAATCTGCTGAAATCCGCGGGCGGTGCCAAGGTAACGACGCTCAAGAAGGGAACCAAGGTAACGGCTATCGGCAAATCGCCTAAAAAGGTTGCGAAATTCCATCAGCCTACATGGGTCAAGGTAAGGACCTCTGACGGAAAGACGGGCTGGCTCAAGTATTCACAGCTGAAGGGCGGAGTCAAGGCTACAGTCAATATCAAAAAGGACTACACCAGATCGGTCAAGGAGGACTTCGTCAACAAAAAGGGCTATACCAGCAAGACGAAGTATCTGACATGGCTGTGCACATACACCCAGAGGGTCTATACCTTCAAGGGATCCAAGGGCAAGTGGGTGCTGATACACACTGACCGCGCCACGACCGGTCGTTTCAGCCATCCGACACCGGGCATCAGCCAGGCTAACAGATCTGCACACAGAGGCCAGATCTACAAACGCAAGGGAAAAGTGATGATGGTCACCGAACAGGGCAGACAGTATTACTTTAAGAAGGCCAGCTATTTTGCTCCGGGTATTTCGTTCCACACCGGTACATGGTGGGCTAACAACGGAAAACGCAGAGGATCTGTAGCAAGCAAGCCGGGCACATTCGGATGCATCAGGATGTATGACAAGGGTGCGGCGTATATTTACAAGCTGCCGATGCATACCAGCGTAGTCGTGACCAACAAGTCCTGATCTCCGGACAGCGCAACAAAAGATAAAAAATACACAAAAAAGCAGTCTGAAAGTTCAAAAACCTTTCAGACTGCTTTTGTTTATTATATAATACATTTGCATAATGCATTTTAATGCGCTTTTTTATCCGGCACACAGCAAGCCGGTTAATTGTGAGGGTAATAAGCTAGGGGTAATTAGCTTTTTAAGGAAAGAGAGATCAGACATGAAAAACATTGAGAACAGCACTAAGCGCGGCCCATCGATCAGACCGAAACGCTACGCAAGCATGCTGCTTGCTATGCTGCTCTGTCTTGCGATGCTGCCGGCATGGACCTTTGCAGAGGACGAGGTTACTTCTGCTGATCCGGAGCAGGTAACAGCAACAGAAGTACAGGAAGATGTAGTAATGCCTGTTGAAGAAGAGGCAGTTGAAGCTCAGCCTGTCGAAGAGACAGTCGATGCCCAGCCTGCCCTCGAAGCGGAAGCAGAGGAAGAACCTGCCGCAGATACAGAAGAGGAACCTGCGGTTGTCGTACCGACAAGGAATGTTAAGCCTGCTAAAACGGCTTTCGAATGGAGCGGCGGCGGAAATGCAACATACAAATTCAAATCGCCTGTCGTACTGGTAGAGCCTGTAGATTATGCGACTGCGCCTGACAACGTATGGATCAAAGCTGCAAAGACAAGCATAACAGTAAACTGGAGCAGCGCTAAGGCAGATGTTGACGGATATATCATCCTGAGAAAAGCAGCAAAGGAAACTGTCTATACAGAGTATGCTACTGCAGGTAAAGGAGCAAAATCGTATACCGACAAGAAAGCAAAGAAAAAGAACACTGCTTATTATTACAGAGTAGTCGGATTCAAGAGTGTTGCTGAAGGCAGACAGATCTCGCCTAGCATCAACTGGGCTGCAGGCCAGACAACAAAGAGCACGCTCAAGAGCAAGTATGACGCTACCCTCAGCAGAAACACAGTGACAGCTCAGGTCGGCGAAAGATACTCACTCGCACTTTCTTACAATACAACAAAGAAAGTTTTCCTTCCTACAAAGTTCCAGTGGTTCTCGGCGGACAAGTCGGTTGCGACCATCAACCCTACCACGGGTAACGGTATTGCAAGAGGGATCGGACAGACAAAGCTTTCGGGCTTCATTGCGAGCGGTACAAAATACGATGCAACTATCACAGTCGTCGGAGCGATCAAGCCTGCTGCTCCTGTAGTGGAGCTCATCGAGTCCGATGTTGACAAGATCGGCATCAAGTGGAAGGCTGTAAACTACGCGACATCCTACGATGTATACTGCAAGGAAGAAGGCTCGGACGGCTTTGAACTGATCAAGCAGGGTCTTGAGGAGTGCAAATTCTACCACACCGGTCTCACCGAGAATCAGCATTACACATACTATGTGATCGCGCACAACGACAACGATGGTTCTCCTGAGGTGACCTCCAGCGTGGTTTATTCAGAGACTTCAGACAAGTCCAACGAGCTGACACAGAAGGCTGAGTTCTTCCAGATCCCGTTCTCAAAGCCGGTATTTGTAGACAGTACTCCGAAGCTGAAGTACGGCGCAAAGGACAACGGCGTACTGCTGAGCTGGAAGCAGGACGTTGAAGCCGGAGTTGAAAAGTATGAGATCCTCAGAGGAACATCCAGTGATGTTGCTTCGATGAGTGTCGTTGACACAGTCGACCCTGAGACCAAGTCGTATAATTTCCTCCAGACAAGTGCAGGAACATTCTACTTCGCGGTCAGAGCGGTAGGATACAACGGCAGTGTAGAAGTGTCTGAGGCAAAGGGACCGATCAAGGTGGTTGCGAGCGCTATCCTTCAGAATCACGGACTGGTATGGACAAGCACCACCAAGGTGGCAACTGATGTATATTCGGAGATCTACCAGAGCTCCAACGGCAAAAAGGTGACCGGACACGGTGCAGTATCAGGCCATATCGGAAAGGGAGTAAAAGTCTCCTGCATCGGCAAGGGACCGAGCGAGATCCCTAAATTCCACAAGCCTTCATGGGTCAAGGTTCAGGCTCCGGACGGTACCGTCGGCTGGCTCAAGTACTCGCAGCTGAAGGGCGGAGTAAAGGGAGTCATAAACATCAAGAATGACTACACACGTTCGGTAAAAGAAAACTTTGTCAACACCATGGGCTACACCAGCGATACCAACTATCTGTGCTGGCTGTGCACATACACACAGAGGGTGTACACTTTCAAAGGATCGAAGGGCAAATGGGTGCTGCAGCGCACTGACAGAGTCAGCACAGGAATGTTCAGCCATCCGACACCTGGAATCGATGAAAAGCACAGAGGCGCAAAGAAGGGCCGTATCTATGAGAAGAAGGGCCGCGTAAACATGGTCACCGAACAGGGCAGACCGTATTACTACATCAATGCCAGCTACTTCTCGCCGGGCATCTCATTCCACAGCGGAACATGGTGGTCAGATACAGGCAAGAGGAGAGGCTCTGTAGCAAGCAAGCCTAACACTTACGGCTGCATCAGAATGTACGATAAGGCTGCTAAATGGGTATATAACAACGTTCCTAAGTCGACATCGGTCGTAGTTACAAACAACTACTGATAAATGGAAGCAACCTTAATACAAATTCATAAAAACGGCTTATATGCTTGAAAATTGTTAATATTAAAGGCTCTCCGGCCCAAAAGGCTGGGGAGCTTTTTTTAGTCGTTGTATAATCTACAGACAAAGATGATAGAGGGCGGGGCATGCCCTCAGCCGGGACATAGCCGGAACAGAAAGAAAATATAAAAGGAAAAGAAGGAGAATATGGATCATAAGGATATGATTAAAAATAGAAAATACGGATACGGATATAACATATCAAAGGAGACGGCCAGAAGACTGGCCGGGATCATTCTATCGGTGATGTTATGTTTCACAATGCTGCCGGGATATGCATTTGCCGAGAACGAGGAGTCCGAGCAGATAAATTCCACCGGAACTGCACTGCAGGCCGGAGCGGAGACAGAAAGCTCCGAAGTGCCTGGCGCAGATGCGGAATCTCAGGACCCGCAGCAGAATGTCGAAAGCGGTACGGAAAATACCGATAATGCAAAGACTGAAGATACTGAGAAAAAAGATGCCGCTGAGCCGGCTGAAAACACCAATGCCGAACCGGAGCAGCCTCAGGATCCTGCTGCAGAAGAACCTGCGGAGCCTAAAGAGCCTGAAGAGCCTGAGGTGCCGAAAGAGATAGCAAAGAAGGGCAAGGCTTTCAAGTGGGGCGGCACTTCCGTCAAGTTCTCTTCGAATGTAGTGATAAGCGAGCCTCTGGATGCTGAAGCCGGACCTGTACAGGCAGCCATCAAGGGCGAAAAGACCAGCATGACTGTCAGCTGGGATGTCCCTAAGGCAATGCAGGATGGCGTGACTGCGCCTGACGGTTTTGTGATCCTCCGCAAGGCAGGAAAGGAAAAGACCTATACGCAGATCGCCAAGGTCGCATCAGATGCTACGACTTACACAGATAAAAAGGCAAAGAAAAAGAACACTTCATATTATTATGTGGTAGTGGCATACAAGACAAGCGATGACGGCCTGTGCATTTCGCCTTGCTCGAGATGGGCGGCCGGCCAGACATCAAACAGCAAACTCAAGAATGCTTATTCCGCAAAACAGAGTCACACATCTGCCAAGCTGCAGAGCGGTGAAAAAGTCACGCTTAAGCTTACGATAGAAAACTCCAAGAAGTATTTCAACGGATCCAAAGTCCGCTGGTATTCAGGAAATGAGGAAGCCGCGACTGTAGACAGCAAGGGTAATGTAGTCGGTGTGAACGCCGGTACAGCGGTCATCACAGGTGTCATTGCAAGCGGTAAGGAGTATAAGACCAAGGTCACGGTCGTCGGAGCCGCCAAACCGGCAGCGGTAACTATCGAAGCTCCTTGCGCTACCACCGATTCGATCACCATCGAATGGAAAAAGTCCGATAAGGCGACAGGATACGATGTATACTGCTCGACCGACGGAGGCAAAAAATATGAGCTCGCAGGCTATACTGCAAAAACATCGTTCGTTCATGAGGGCCTCACGGCCAAGAAGTCGTACATGTATTATGTAGTCGCCCGCAATGATAACCGCGGCGAGACTGCACTCAGCGATAAATCCAATATCGTGACACAGAAAGCGGTCAAAAAGGACAGACCTTTCAGCATACCGGTAACTTCGGCCAAGCTGAAGTACGGCGCAAACGACAACGGCGTGGTGATCAGCTGGAAGATGGATATCTCCAACGGAGTCGATCACTACGAGATATTCCGCGGAACTTCCGAAAAAACATCGGATATGAAGTCTGTCGGCAAGGCCGGTGCGAATGATAAGTCGTTCAGCATGATAGAGCATGCAGCCGGCACATACTATTACGCGGTCAAGGCCGTGGGTGCAGACGGAAAGGGCAAGATGTCTGAAAAGGCAGCCAAAATCACCGTAAAGAGCACTTGTATCCTTGAGACCAGAGCGCTCGTCTGGTCGGGTACCACAAATAAAAAGGCTACACTGTATAGCGCTGCGGCCGGATCGAAAAAGGTCGGTTCAATTGCAAAAGGAGCCAAGGTGACCTGCATCGGCAAATATCCTGAGGATGTAGCGAAATTCGGTCAGCCGTCATGGGTCAAGGTGGAGACTTCCAACGGAACGGTCGGCTGGCTCAAGTACAGCGCACTGAAGGGCGGCGTAAAGGCAAAGATAAACATCAAGAAGGATTATACAAGGTCGGTAAAGGAAGACTATGTCAACAGCATGGGTTACACCAGCCAGACAAAGTACCTTACATGGCTCTCCGTATATACGCAGAGGGTATACACCTTCAAGGGATCCAAGGGAAAATGGGAGCTGGTCCGCACTGACAGAGTCACGACCGGAAGGTTCAGCCACCCGACACCGGGAATCGATGAGGCGCACAGAGCTTCCAACCGCGGCCAGATATACAAGCGCGAGCCGCTGGTATACATGGTAACGGAGAACGGCAGACAGTACTACTACAGGAACGCCAGCTACTTTGCACCGGGAGTCTCTTTCCATACAGGAACATGGTGGCTCGATAACGGCGCCCGCAGAGGCACGGTAGAGAGCAAGCCGGGAACATTCGGATGCATCCGTATGTACGAGGAAGGAGCAGGATTCATATACACCCTGCCGATGCACAC
>JAFVPI010000086.1 GCA_017505405.1 Mogibacterium sp. | reverse complement strand
TCTCCGTTTTGTTATTAATACTTACGAGCTTTCTTACGGGCAGCCTCAGACTTCTTTTTACGTCTTACGCTCGGCTTCTCGTAGTGCTCTCTCTTACGCAGCTCAGCCATGACGCCGTCGCGAGCGCAAGATCTCTTAAATCTCTTAAGAGCACTCTCCAGGCTCTCGTTTTCTCTTACTATTACCTGTGCCATATTCTTGTCTCACCTCCGTTCGTCATGGGATTATCGCGGTTTATGACCGCAACGATGTGATTGTACTACTCTCAAAAGAGATTGTCAATAATATCTCCGGCCATCATTTTGCGTCTGGAATCGCTGTCCTGTGCAAACTTCTCTGCCGCTTTTCCGTGTACCATCACCCCGTACATGAGACTTGTATCCAATGTGTTGCCCTGAGCTATGAGTGATGCGATTACTCCCGCCAGGACATCTCCCGAACCTGCAGTCGCCAGGCCCGAGTTTCCGACTGTATTCAGGTAGAGCTTCTGCCCGCTGCCGGCATCTCTCAGTGCTATGAGCGAAACATCAGACTTGACTACCATGCTGACCTCGAACTTCTCGGCAAACTTGCGCGTATAGCCTATCCTGCTCCTTGCAACAATGTTGATATCCTCGCCGCACAGCCTTGCCATCTCACCCAGATGAGGTGTTATTACACACTGGCATTTTCTTTTGCGCAGCGATTTCAGATTCTTTGCAATGAGATTGAGTGCTCCTGCGTCGAACACTGCAGGCTTTTTGCCGGCGAGTATCTGCTTTACAAGCAGCCTTCCGACCGAATCTTCCCTGAGACCCGGGCCTATGAGAATGACATCCACATCATCCCTGAATCCTTCAAAAGCGCCGAGCACGTCGTCAGGCTTGTAAGGGACCGCAACTGCCTCCGGTATGGAGACATTGAAGAATCCCGTGTATTTTGACGGGCAGAAGATCTTTACCAGACCGCATCCTGCCCTGTATGCTGCTTTCGCCGCAAGCATTCCGGCTCCGAGCATACCGTTTGAACTTATTACAAGACCTACAGTTCCGAAGGTTCCTTTATGCCCGTTCTCGGCACGCGGTGCAAGCGCATCCCTGACCGTTCTGTCAAAGAACGCAGAGTCGAGCACTTCAAGCTTGTCATTGACGTTATCGTAGCCGTCATTCATGAGGCCGATATCCACGACTTTGACTTCGCCGCAGCACTCCCTGCCTGCTCCGAAAAACATTCCTGTCTTATAGCATCCGAACGTGACCGTAAGGTCGGCTCTGACTGCCTCTCCCATTATGAGGCCGCTGGTTGCGTTGAGTCCCGAAGGAATGTCGATAGCCACCTTGTAGCCCGTTTTGGAGTTGATGTATTTGACCAGTCTTATATCATCATCGCTCAGCGCCTTGTTGAGTCCGATGCCGTATATGCCATCAATAATACAGTCATATTTCGCGTTGAGGATATTGCGCTCCACGCCTCTGAGTCCGGATATCCTGACATCTCTGTGGGAGTTTACGAGCACGCTCATCTGACGCTTGAGCTCGTCGCCTGCCTTGTCTATCCTGCCGGCAAAATACACGCTGATGCCGGTATATCCCTTCTGGGCGAGCCATCTGGCGGCAGCTACTGCATCTCCTCCGTTGTTTCCGTGTCCGGCAAGAACGAGTATTTTAGCAGACCTGTCAGGGATCCTTTCAGCTACTTCATCAGCGACTCCGCGTGCGGCATTCTCCATGAGAACAACGCCCGGAAGCCCGGCCTGCGAAGCATACTGATCCATATATTTCATTCCTTTTGCCGTCAATGCGTACATCGGCAATACCTCTCCTTATCTGGTCAGATCAGACGATCATGTCCCATCTGATTATATTCTTATCGAATACCGGGCCGGCATCACTGCAGTTGAGCCTGCCTTCTGTAGTCTCAATAAAGCAGTCGTCATAATCAGCTGACTCTGCAAGCACCGTGCTGCTCATGCTGAACTGTCCGGCATCCGCCTTGTCGGCAAGCGATTTCAGCATGCTGAGTGAACCGCCTGCGCAGATGTACGGCACGTGTCTGACTGCATCCGAAGCACTGCCTTCCCTGCCGTTGCTTCCGTCAAGCGTAAGTACTTCGATCTCATTTACCAGATGCCTGAAGGATTCCAGCATGTAGATCTCTTTTTTGCTCGGATAGCTCAGTATGAGCTTGCATTTTATGCCGCGCACCAAAAGTGCACGCGAAAGTCCGAGCATTTCAGGAATGCCGAGGTCATCAGCCACCAGAAGGACTTCTTCAGGCATAGCATCCAGATCGAATCCGTTGCCCAGCCCCATGGTGACCAGAACATCCTCGCCCGGGCCGAGCGACGCAAGGATCCTGCTTTCCTTGCCGTCCGCCGGGAATACCACGGTGAATCTGTTACTGTCAAAATCACATACCTGATAAGGCCTGCGGACTCCGCCTGCTTCTATCATAGCATATTGACCGGGAAGTCTGAAGTCACACTCTCCCATGTCGAAAGTCATCTTGTGTATATCGCGAACAAGATTATCGTTTTGCACGATCTTGCCTGTTTTTTTCATTTTTTAGTTTTCTTTCTCTTTTACTGCTTGTCGGTTTCTTCTGCTGCTTTTTTGATCGCCTCGATGATATCGGTCTTTGTCGCCCTGGAGCTGACCTTTACGCCTCTCTCCCGTGCAGCTTCAAGGAGTTCTTCCTTTTTCATCGACATGCTCAGTTCAGGCGTTTCAGGGACTGCATCCTCCTGCACTTCTTCAGAAGCTTCAGCAGCTTCTTCTGCAGTTATGCTTACATCAGCCTCTGAAATGTCTTCAGCAGCTGTTTCAGCTTCGCTGATCACTACCTCAGGCGTTACCTCTATGACCGGCTCTTCGACAGGCATCACTTCCGCTGCGGCCGGTTCCTTTTCGTTTGCCTCCGGCATCGGCTCAGGTGCGGGTTCAGCTGCAGTTTCAGGTGCAGGTCCGGCTGCAGGCTCAGAAAACGATTCAGGTTTATGCACCTCAGCACGTGTCTTTTCGAGATGCCTTTTGAGATTCATTTTCTCTGACTCCTTCAGATCCACCACATATGAGTCCAGGATCTTATCGTGCCAGCCTCTGTTCTTTTCATCGAGAAGTATCCAGATGTATCCGAGTCCGAAGACAGAACCGGATGCGCTTTTTACGAAGCACTCTCTGAAAAACATCTTCCAGAATCTGAAAGGCTTTCCGTCATTGCTTGATACCACCTGCAGTCCCAGTATTGCCTTGCCTATGGTTTTGCCTTTTGCGAAGAAGATAAACTGCAGAACTATGTACGCAACAAGAATGATGAAAACTATCACCATGATCACAGAAGAAGCTCCGTTGAGATGATGTCTTCCGATATCATAACCATAGCCATAGCCGTAACCGTATCCATATCCATACCCGAAACCGTTATCATAGCCATAGCCCGGGAAACCGGGTTTGATGCCGTTTGCTGCCATAACGGCAGAATACATCAGATAACTTACAAACGGCACAACGGTATCGATGCATGCTGCTCCGAATCTCTTGCCTCTTGAGGCAAGCTTCATTACTCTTTTTTCAGTCATTAAGGTAATCCCCAGCCTATTTATTGTTATTGACAGAATTTCATCAGTGAAAAACTATCAATAAATTATACAACACAATTGTTAACTTTTTTATAGATTTGATGAATTTCTATGTCCTTTTTGATAGTCCCGAATGATTTCTCCATGCACTCAGACACGTGTAACAACGGCACAAAATTATCACGCTTACCGGGATCTCCCATCCAATAAGCGTGATAATTCAGATGTTATCTTGGATTTCTCTGCATCGGATCAGTCTTCGTGAGGCTCAAATCCTACCAGGCTCTCCGGCATCTCCCTGCCGCTTCTTGTATAGTAGTCAACAAGTGCAGCCTTTATAGCATCCTCTGCGAGAACCGAGCAGTGGATCTTTCTTGCAGGAAGACCGTCGAGAGCATCAACTACCGCTCTGTTTGTAAGCTCAAGCGCTTCGTCAAGAGATTTGCCTTTTATGAGCTCAGTTGCCATCGAGCTTGTTGCGATAGCGCTTCCGCAGCCGAAAGTCTTGAACTTTACATCAGCAATCTTATCGTCCTCTATCTTGAGATACATCTTCATGATGTCTCCGCAGACCGGATTTCCGACTTCGCCTACTCCGTCAGCATCCTCGATGACGCCGACATTGCGCGGGTGCTCAAAATGGTCCATTACTTTATCTGTATACAGTGACATTTTAGTTCCTCCTATTTATTCCAGAATTCCGGTATGCAGTGTTCTCTCTTGCCGGTAAGCAGGTCTTCCCAGTACGGTGACATGCTTCTGTAGTGCTCGACTACCTGATGTACCTTTTCTATGATGTAGTCGATCTGCTCTTCAGTATTATCTATGTCAAGACTGAATCTCAGTGATCCGTGCGCCGCCTCGATCGGCACGCCCATTCCCAGAAGAACGTGCGACGGATCAAGCGATTCACTTGTGCATGCGCTTCCGGACGAGCATTCGATCCCGTACATGTCGAGATGGAGAAGCAGGCTCTCCCCTTCGACTCCTTCGAATGACCAGTTTACATTGCCCGGCAGTCTCTTTACCGGATCTCCGTTGAGCTGAGAATAAGGGATGTCCTTGAGGCCTTCAATGAGCCTGTCCCTGAGCGCCCTTACCTTGCTCATGTTCTCTTCCATGTTGTCGCAGCCTTCCCTGAGCGCGACTGCCATCGCGGCGATGCCCGGTACATTGACCGTTCCGGCGCGCTTGCCCCTCTCCTGGGCTCCGCCCTCAATAACATTCACGAGCTTTATGCCATTGCGCGCATACAGTATTCCGACACCCTTAGGGCCATGGAATTTGTGTCCCGACATGGAAAGCATGTCTATGTTCATTGCCTGCACATCTATAGGCAGATGAGCTGCCGCCTGTACTGCATCTGTATGGAACAGCACCTTTTTCGCCTTGCAGACCGCTCCGATCTCAGGTATAGGCTGCACTGCACCCATCTCGTTGTTTGCAAACATTATGCTTACCAGAGCAGTATCGTCTCTGATGGCATCTTCTACATCTTTAACATCCACAATGCCGTTAGACTTAGGAGCAAGATATGTTACCTCGAAACCTTCCCCTTCGAGCTTGCGCATGGTATGAAGGATGGCATGGTGCTCTATGTTAAGTGTGATCAGATGTTTCTTGCCCTTCGCCTTAAGTCCTCTTGCTGCTGAAAGCAGAGCCTGATTGTCCGCTTCAGATCCGCCCGAGGTGAAGTATATCTCGTTAGGTCTGGCGGCATTGAGACATTTCGCAACTATCTCTCTGGCTTCATCCAGAGCTTCCTGCGTGCGCTGCCCGTCGCTGTGAAGGCTGTTAGGATTGCCGTTGAACTCATCAAGACACTGTATAAGCTTGTCTCTTGCCGTTTTGCTGAGATAAGTCGTTGCGGCATTGTCAGCATAAACTCTCATTAAAATGTTCCTCCTGGATATCTATTTTGCCGGCTCACAGCTTTCGCAGTAATCGCCGAGCATTTTTTTACGGTTGCCTTTTATTATATCTTCAAGGGTGATCCCCTTCAGGTAATTCTCAATCACCTTGTCAAGGCCGGCCCACAGCGGAAGTGTGCTGCATGTAGCGGCTTTTTCGCACTGCACTCCCTCCTGCATTATGCAGTTTACCGGTGCCAGCGTACCTTCTGTCAGAAGAAGTATCTCATTTATAGTGTAGTCTTTGGGATCGCGCGCCAGCATGTAGCCGCCGTTCTTTCCCCTCAGGCTTTTGAGCAGTCCGCCCTTGTTCAGAATGGCAATTATACTCTCAAGATACTTCATTGAAAGGTTTTCACTTTCAGCAATGTCCGAAAGCGAAACATAGCCGTTCTCACCTTTACGGGCAAGCTCAACCATTACGGTCAGAGCATATCTGCCCTTGGTCGAAACCATCATATCGGACGTTCCCCTTTCTTTTTATTTAATACCGCATGGGCTGCGGTAATCACCAGACAAATCCTACTCTCTCGGTAGGAATATGTCAACAGTGATTTTCCTTTCTTTTCCCATATGATTGCTTTTTGACAGTATGCTTTTTTATAATATATATGGAGGAGATTGGGATTATATATTATTCCCGGTTTCAGATTAATTCGGAGGATCATTTTATTAAATGGAAATTTTCTATAATGTGATCGCCTTCCTTGGCGGACTCTCAATGTTCCTGTATGGCATGAGAGTCATGGGAGACGGACTCAAAAGCTCATCCGGCGGCGCGATGCAGGCTGCTCTCGCCAAGGTCACCAACAAGCCGGTCATGGGATTTCTTCTCGGCATGCTGGTAGCGTGCATAATACAGAGTTCAACGGCAACCATTGTCATCACTGTAGGTCTGGTCGGCGCCGGATTCCTCACATTCCACCAGTCCGTTGGCATAGTTCTCGGCGCAAACGTAGGAACAGCCATCACAGCTCAGATCATCAGGCTCATGGACGTAAGCTCCGGCATGGACAGCCCTCTGTATTTCTTCAAGGCTGACAACCTTGCCCCTCTCGCACTTATCATCGGAATAGTGTTCATCATGTTCCTGAAATCCGGTGCATATAAGACAGCCGGCTCAGTAGCCTGCGGATTCGGAATACTCTTCATGGGTCTCATCTATATGAGCAATGTGGTTTCCGGTTTCGGAGAATCGCTCAGCCACCTGCTGACCGCGTTCTCAAACAATTATGCGCTCGGTTTCCTTTCAGGTATCCTGGTAACGGGAGTCGTGCAGAGCTCATCCGCAGTAGTCGGTATCATACAGTCGATCGCGAGTTCAGTCGGCGTGACATTCGGTGCGGTATTCGCTGTCATCATCGGTGTCAACATAGGAGACTGCCTCACGACTTACCTTGTGAGCCGTATAGGCGCCAGACCGGTGCAAAGACGCACGGCCATGGTTCATGTCATATACAATATTTTTGCAGCTGTCCTCTGCTTCATGCTTGTCTTCATAGGCCGCACCACAGGCATCCTGACTGATGAATTCTGGAATGCGACACTCAACTCCGGCGGAGTCGCCAACATACACGGCTTCTTCAGACTCGTCCCTGCCGTAGTGCTTTTGCCGCTCACCAGACTGTTTGAATCCATAACCTTCAAACTTATTCCGGATGAGCCTATCGAAGAAGAAGATAAAAACGCGATCGCAGCTCTCGATGCACTTGATGAACGTCTTTACACATCCCCTGCTCTTGCGCTTGACCAGGCTGAGCGGGTAGTAATAGAGATGAGCGGCATCGCAGAGCATAACTTTGATGCTGCTGTGCAGCAGATATTCAACTATGATCCTAAGCGAGACAGGCGCATCATGACACGCGAGAATCTGCTCGACAGCATGACTGACGCAACCAACAAATACATCGTTTCCCTTTCGCCTTATGTGACCAGAGAAATAGATAACCAGCATCAGAACAGGGTCCTCAAGTCGCTTATCTGCTACGAACGCATAGGAGATCTCGCTGTCAACATCAATAATGAGGTCAGCACTCTCAGAAACGAAAACAAACATTTCTCGAAGACGGCCATGGCAGAACTCCGCATAGCGTTCGATGCCATATATGAGATCCTGGGGATAACAGGCGAGGCATACAAAGAAAAGAGTACCGCTCTCGCAGCCAGGGTCGAGCCTCTCGAAGAAGTCATCGATGACCTTATAGAAGATCTTAACGGAAGACATGTTTACAGAATGGTAAACAGCCTGTGTGATCCGATCAACGGCATACGCTATCAGTCCATTCTCACAAATATCAAGCACATATCAGACAAATGCAGTGACATAGCTGTTTACATCATGGAGGGTGAAAACACATCCATATTCGGAAAGGAGCACTCATACGTCCACGAACTGCATCATTCCAACAATGCAAGATATCTCGATGCATATGATCTTGCTCACGACAAGTACTTCAATGCCCTGAATGCTATTCCAGCAGTCGAAGAAATCTTCGACGAGGAGCCTCAGGAAGAAAACCCGGAGGATACAAAGCCTCAGGACAGAAAGCCTTCAAGAGCCAGAAAAACCAAAAAATAAAAATTACGCCTTCGCGGACGACAGTACCGCGAAGGCGTTTTTCTTTGCTCTGCTTTATTCCGTAAAGCGCTTCTCGAAATTTCCGTATATCTTGGTGCCCTCGTTCACCATGACGAAAGCATTAGGATCCACTTCCTTCACGATTTTAATAAGACCGGGAAGCTCATATTTTGTTACCATGGTCGTCAGAACGTAAGTATCTTCATCGGTATACCCGCCGGCTCCGTGCCAGTAAGTAAGGCCCCTTCTCACCTCTTTGATGACCTTGTCTGTAATGCCTTCTTTTTTAGTGAAGATCATGACCTGCACGTTTCTGTTCTGAGTGTGCTGATAATCAAGCGCAAAAGCATTGACTACGGCGAATATCATGGAATAAACGACTGTCTGGATGTCGAACAGAAAGAAGCAGACACCATAGATAACAGTATTTATGGCAATGGATATCTTGCCGACACTGAAGTTCGGATGTGTCTTTGACAGCGCTACGCCTATTATGTCCTGGCCTCCTCCTGAAGTACCTCCCTTCAGCACCATTCCTGCTCCGGTCCCGGTAACGAGCCCGCCAACGAGGCAAGCGGTCAGATAGTCATCAAACACAGGCTTTGCAGCCACCGGTACCAGGGACATGCAGAGTGATGCTATTCCGATCGAGATCACTGTTGTAACACAGAATTCCTTTCCCAGAGCTTTATAAGCCAGTACAAACAGAGGCATGTTAAGAAGGTAATATATGATGCCCAGATAATCGACCCCGGGGATCTGAGGCACGTGCAGAATATTCACGAGGAACATTCTCAGCAGCATAGACATGCCGGTAAAACCGCTGCTGTAAAGGTTCATCGGGGTAATTATCATATTGATGCCGACCGCAAAAAGCAGATTACCCACGATAACGAGGGCGATCCTGCTCAGCGTATGTTTTCTGTCGGCATTGCCGGTAATGATATTCATCGGTTCTATTCAGCCTTTACCTTCTTCCAGTAGTCGCTGTAGAGTTCCGTAGTAGCCGGGTCGAGAGAAACAAGAGTCTCACAGCGTGCTATAGTATCCTCATCAGGGAATACCGCTTTTTCGTTGAGGTACTCCTCGTCGATCATGCTGAGGGCAGCTTCGTTAGGTGTCGTGTAATACAGATAGTCGAAATTCTTTACAGCGACCTCGGCTTTACAGAGATAGTTTATCCAGGCTTCCGCATTTTCCTTATTTGCAGCATCTTTAGGTATTACCCAGGAGTCAATGAAAAATTCCGAGCCTTCTTTAGGTATGACAAATTCGACGTCATCGTTAAGGTCCTTTGTATAGATGTATTCGCCGTTCCATACCACGCCCACTGCTGCAGATCCATTTGCAAGAAGATCGCGCGCCGAATCGTTCGCATATTTATATATCAGCGGCTTTTGCTTGATAAGCTCATCCGCTGCCGCTTTTATCTCATCCTCATTTGTGGAGTTCTCTGAATATCCGAGTTTTTTGAGCGCTATCATAAAAGCATCGCGGACGCTGTCAGGCATAACAAGACTGTCTTTGAACGTTTCATTCCAAAGATCGTCCCATGAATCGATCTCTACATCGCCAACCATCTTTTTGTTATACAGTATGCCTGCTATGCCCAGCTGGTAAGGTACGGCATACTTGTTGCCCGGATCGAACGACTCCGATTTTTTCATGTAAACATCCGCTATATTTTTTATATCAGGGATATTGCTGCGGTCCAGTTCTGAAAGCATGCCGTTCCCTATCATGCGCTGTATCATATAGTCCGAAGTGCATACACAATCATATGTGGTGGCATTATTTTCGAGAACTGTGTACATCTCTTCAGCTGTGTCAAAATAGTCAGGAATGACTTTTATGCCTGTCTCAGCTTCGAAATCTTCTATGAGTTCAGGGTCAAAGTAGTCTCCATAACAGTAGACATAAACCTCTCCGTTGGATCCGCTTCTGCAGCCGCTCATAAGAGCTGTAAAGGAGATCAGCATCAAAAGCATGGCCATGAGCGCTGCAGTCTTTCTGAACATCCGGTTCTTTATGGTTTTTTTCATTCTTTTCAGGTCCTCACTGGTTTCAAGAAATAACTTTGTGTAATTATATACTATTCACACCTGCAGTGTAATTATTGTTATAAAGAAAAAGACCGCTTTCGCAGTCTTTAGTTGGAGGCGACACCCGGATTTGAACCGGGGGTGAAGGTTTTGCAGACCTCTGCCTTACCACTTGGCTATGTCGCCATAGACTAAAGGGGTTCCGTAGAGCCCCTTTATCTTCCTGGCTAGGGTAGTAGGATTCGAACCTACGAATGACGGAATCAGAATCCGTTGCCTTACCGCTTGGCTATACCCCATCATTATGCAGCTGCGGCATGTCAGGATGCCTTTTATAAAAAGTTTTGGGGTGGATGGTGGGATTCGAACCCACGAATACTGGAGCCACAACCCAGGGTCTTAACCACTTGACGACACCCACCATGCCCTTTTGAAAAGTGGCGACCGGGAACGGGCTCGAACCGTCGACCTCCAGCGTGACAGGCTGGCATTCTAACCAGCTGAACTACCCGGCCGCGAAATGGTGGGACCAATAGGGCTCGAACCTATGACCCCCTGCTTGTAAGGCAGGTGCTCTCCCAGCTGAGCTATGATCCCATGTTGGTAGCGGCGACTGGACTTGAACCAGTGACCTTCCGGGTATGAACCGGACGCTCTAGCCAGCTAAGCTACGCCGCCATATCGCTTGATTCATTCAATCGCGCTTGATTATATTAGCAAAATGAAAAACGCTTGTCAACAAAATTTCCCAAAATTATGTTATACTATTGCAGTATTATTTCTATGTTAAGCATATTCAGCAATTTATGGAGGAAACTTAATGGGACATCCCGACCCTATAGCTTTTACAATATTCGGAATAGATATCAGATGGTACGGCATACTCATAGCCTTCGGCATGCTGCTGGCTGTGTTTCTGTCGTGCAGAAGAGCTCCCCGTCACGGAATAACCGATGAGGATGTGCTCGACATAGCCATCTGGATGCTTCCTGTCGGTGTTATCGGCGCGCGCTTCTACTATGTAATATTCAATCTTGATTACTATAAAACACTTTCTTCGATGCTCGATATAAGAGGCGGCGGACTGGCTATACACGGCGGTCTCATTTTCAGTGCCATTACAATTTTTGTGATATGCAGACGTAAAAAACTTGACCCATTGAATGTGCTCGATCTTTTTATACCAACTGTTGCACTGGCACAGTCCATAGGAAGATGGGGAAATTTTTTCAACGGTGAAGCCCATGGCGGTCCGACAGATCTCCCATGGGGCATAATCGTCGACGGAGTAAAGGTGCACCCTACTTTTCTCTATGAGTCGATCTGGTGCCTGCTGCTTTTCTTTGCCCTGAGCTGGTTCAATAATAACAAAAGGTATGCCAACGGTCAGACCTTCTCTCTCTATTGCATATTCTATTCGCTGGAGCGCTTCCTTGTGGAATCCCTCCGTACCGATTCTCTGATGATAGGACCTTTCAGGCAGGCTCAGGTGATCAGCATCTGTGCCATCATCCTCGGCATATTTCTTTACAGGTACGTATCAGTTAACAGGCGTATCGAAACACCGGAAAAACAATGATCCGCAAAAAATGAAAGAAACTGCAAGGGGTGCAGTCTCTTTCGAAAAAGGGTATTGGGACTAGAGATAGGATTGCTTCTGCAATCCCTATTTGCATTATATGGGCTTTGGTACACTTTTGCAATGCTTTTGTACTTCAAAAAAACATAATCCGCATTATTAGTACAAAAAAACCCTGAAAGCCAGTATTGTCAACCACTACACGTTAAACAGGAAATGCATTACATCGCCGTCTTTTACGACATACTCCTTTCCTTCCGACCTCAGCCAGCCTTTTTCCTTGGCTGCAGAGAGCTTTCCGTCGACCTCCATGAGCTTGTCATAGGCTATGGTTTCAGCGCGTATAAAGCCCTTTTCAAAGTCGCTGTGTATCTTCCCCGCTGCCTGCGGAGCAAGCGTTCCGCGCCTGATAGTCCATGCTCTCGTTTCATCTTCACCTGTCGTAAGGAAACTGATGAGATCGAGCAGAGCATATGACGATCTGATCAGCTTGTCGAGGCCCGACTCCTCGATCCCGAGCTCTTCCAGAAACATCTCACGCTCGTCATCCTCGAGTTCTGCAAGTTCCGACTCGACTTTAGCGCTGATGACCACAACTTCAGAGCCTTCTGCTTCGGCGTACTCCCTTACGGCTTTTACATATTCGTTATCCTCGCCGGAAGCGTCATCTTCGGAAACATTCGCAGCGTAGATGACCGGCTTATATGTCAGAAGGTCGAGAGACTTTACGAATGCGGCTTCTTCTTCGCTGAGATCGTCGATCTCCCTTGCACGCCTGCCTTCAGAGAGCAGATCATATATGCGCTTCAGAAGTTCCAGTTCACCTCTTGCCGACTTGTCTGCCTTAGCCTGTTTTTCAGTCTTTGCGATCCTGCGCTCCATGACCTCCATATCGGCTATTATGAGCTCAGTATTGATGACCTCTATATCGTTTACAGGGTCTATTTTACCGTCCACATGGACGACATTCTCATCATCAAAGCATCTCACTACATGAACGATGGCCTCAACTTCCCTGATATGTCCAAGGAATTTGTTGCCGAGGCCTTCCCCTTTTGAAGCGCCTTTGACAAGACCTGCAATGTCGCTGAACTCTATAGTTGTATATATTGTCTTTTTTGAATGATATACCCCGGAAAGCGTTGTGACCCGCTCATCCGGCACAGTCACGACTCCCACGTTCGGCTCTATTGTGCAGAACGGATAATTGGCAGCCTCTGCGCCTGCTTTGGTTATTGCGTTGAACAGTGTGCTCTTCCCTACGTTCGGAAGTCCTACGATCCCTAATTTCATTTTTTGAATCTCCTTTTTTATGTGCCGATTTACTCTATCACGAAGATAGGCTAAAATCAATTCAATGAAGGTTTTTACAAGAGATTACAGAATAACAGGTGAATATCATCCTGAATGGGATGCTTATTTCAGCGGCATGAAGCCGTGCGTGCTGGATATCGAAGCGACAGGTCTCGACCGCAGCAGATGCAAGGCGATACTGATCGGTCTTCTGATGAGGACTGACAGCGGCGTGCGCATAACTCAGTTTCTGGCGGAAAATCATTACGAAGAAGACAAGGTCCTCGAAGCAGC
>JAFVPI010000085.1 GCA_017505405.1 Mogibacterium sp. | reverse complement strand
TCGCTTTACCCTCACGGTGTATGGTTCCCGGAATGTCCATCCTCTTGATGGCATCGGTTATCTTGAACGACAGGAGTTCTATAAAGCTGTCTTCGAGTCTGTCATATTTTTCGGTACTGCCTGCCATTATTGAACCGGTGTCCCTGATGTTGGCATCAAGTATGCTCATGACCTTGTCTATGAGCGGTTTCTCCACCTCTTCTGTCAGCAGTCTGCCTGAGATATCCTCTCGCGTGAACAGCTCGTCCTGAACGATCTTACCCGCGGACTTCGCCAGCCTCGCCTTCCCCTTCGGTATCGCCCCCGGTGTCAGAGGTAGCTGGTGTCCGAAAAGATATACTGCCTTATGCGGGTAAAAAAGCATTTTCACCGCAATGAGATTCGTAAAATACCCTATGACCGCTCCGATCAGCGGAGGGAGAAAATATGTCGTTATAATGTCCCAGTTCATTTGATTTCACCTTTCTCAGAGGACTCATCACCGGTCACCGGATCCGAGTGCGCGCCTGTATCACCGACTGAGTGCGCAGCTATACTGCTCAGGCTTGTTCCGGTACCTATGATCCAGAGTATGTCCCCTTTCTCTATGAGCATGTTTGAATCCGGCATTGCCGTAGCATATCCGTCACGTTCAAGGCCGAGTATCATGCAGTGGTTGCGTGTGGTGATGCGGCTTTTTTTGATCGGCTTACCCACATAAGGTTCCGTTCCTCTCACCTGAATGGCTGCGCACGAGAGCGCGTTTCCGCCTTTATAGTCTTCATCGAGAAACTCTTTGAGCGTGCGCATGTTCACATGCTGATCTATTCCGAGAGTCTTGTAAAATGTCTCGAGCGACATTTTGTCTCCTATGACATGAACATGGTCTCCCGCATGCAGAACAGTCCTTGCCGGAGGCATGGGGATCCTTTTGTCGCCATGTCTTACCTTCACTACATAGACCGCATCTTTTCTGCCCCAGTCAAGCTCCTGTATGGTCTTTCCCTCATAAGGAGCTCCGGCAGGGACATCCCAGCTGAATATGCTGTAGTCTTCATTGAGCCAGTGCTGCCTCTTCCTTGCGCCGCCACGCTCCTCCATAGTCTTCTGATTCAGATTCGCGAAGAATCTTGTCTCGAGCTGCAGATAATACGTTGCTATGAAGTCCGATCTCGCTATCAGGAAGACGCTGAGCGGGATAAGCAGCACTATGAACAGATTGTTTATGTTGAAAAGTGTCTCGACAGGGATGAGCGCTATGAGCTCCAGAATAACTATCTTTATGAGTATCATCACGAGGAGCGGAGGTCTGTTTGCCAGCCTGTCCATCCACAACTGTGTGAACGCTGCGCTGCGGTTGCCCATGAAAGGGACGGCAAATACTGCCAGCACCAGATAGTTCACGACAATGACTATAATCTTAGCAGCCCTGTTCCCTGCAACCGATGCAAGCGCCGGATAAACCGCCTGGCAGCACACAAGGGTCAGCACCAGCATTATGCTTCCGTAGATAGCGATCTTCAGCAGGTAATCCTTAAGGACGACCTTCCACTCGGAGACATGCTCCACATAACTGCGCTGATCCGACGTGTAATTGCGTACCATTCTCTTTATTTTTGCCGGGACAGGCTTTGAGATCACTTTGATTATTGTATCCTGATTTCTTATCAGGACCGGGGTGATGATGATAGTCAGTATCGATGCAGCAACTATGACCGGATACAGATAGCTGTCCATGACTCCGAGCGATATGCCCAGGCTTGCGATGATGAACGAGAATTCACCGATCGGGGCCAGAGATATGCCTCCCCTCAATGCATTGCCCGGATCCTGACCGGACAGTATCATTCCTATCGTTGCGAATATGAGTTTGGCAACTACGGCAAGTATCGCGATCGGGACTATCGAGGTCCAGCGCGCTGCAATTATGCCCGGATCCACCATCATTCCTACTGACAGGAAGAATATTGCTCCGAACATGTCCTTGATGCCTGCTGTTACCCTTTCGACTTTATGAACGTGCCGGGTCCCTGCGAAAAGGGATCCTGCAATGAACGCGCCGAGTTCCATCGAGAAGCCAAGCCAGTGCGCAAGCATTCCCATAAGAAAGCAGAAACCGAGACTGAGAAGCGTGAGGGTCTCATCGCTCATAAGCTCCATGGTTCTGTCAAGGATAGTCGGCAGAAAGAATATGCCGAGAACAAGCCAGAGCACAAGGTATGTGATCATCAGAAACATGCGGAGCGCCATGCTGCTTCCGTCCGAAGTCTGGCTCGCGGAAATCGTGGTGAGTACCACCATCATGAAAACGGCGATGACATCTTCCATCACGAGTGAGCCCATTACGAGGCCGGTATATTTTTCACCTTCAAGGCCCATCTCGCTGAAGCATTTCTGTATGACTACCGTTGAACTGATCGAAAGCATGGCTCCGAGGAATACGGCGTTCATGTTGCTCATTCCCGCAAGTATGCCGAATCCGTAGCCGACAAGCATAACGCCGCCCATCTTTACCGCAGCAGATACTATTGCAGTGCTGCCTATCTCAGACAGCTTATGAAAGTCGAACTCGAGCCCTATGTGGAACAGTATGATGATGACCCCGATCTCACTCCATGTCTCGACCGACGCTGCGCTCTCTATGTTCATGAACAGCGGAAAGTGCGGGCCAATAAGGAACCCCGCGACAATATAACCCAGTATCGTAGGGATCCTGAGTCTTTTGAAAACTATCGTGACCACTGCTGCAGTAGTCAGCATTATCGCAAGATCTATTATAAGCTGAGGTATTTCCACTTGCTTTTCCTTTAACTGCTATAGACGTTTTATCCGTAATTAAGTGCTTTGCGTATTTTCTTCCAGCCCGGCATGAACCTGTCCATCATGGCATAAAAAGCCGGACCGTGGTCAGGTACTACAGTATGCACGAGCTCGTGCAGTATGACATAATCGAGTTCTGCATCGCTTCTTGTAGCGAGCATGAGACTGAGGTTGATGTGATGAGTATTTGTGTTGCAGCTGCCCCAGCGGGTATGCATGTCGCGTACAGTCCAGCCACTGCAGTACAGGCCGGTGATCTCCTCTATCACAGGCAGCCTGACTTCGATGCGCTTTTTCAGGTAAGACCTCATGGCCTCCTTCTCAGCTTTGTCTGCCGGCTTCGGATGGGCAAGCGCCCTCTCACGGACACGCTCGACGTTTTTATCGATCCAGTCCCTGCGGCTTCTGACAAATGCGATCACTTCTCTGTCAGGCACTATATAAGGAGCACTGATAACTATACGGCCGTCAGGCTCCTTTATGCGCATATTCATCCTTTTTATACGCTTTCTGGTCAGTTCGACCTCAAGCCCGTCAATGTAAATAATTCTGGTCATACATAGTTATTTTATCATAAAACTTCATAAAGCGATGAAGCATATCTGCTCTCCCCTTGTAAGATCCCGTTTAGTCTTCTATTATAAAGGCAGGATCGCTACAGATCAGATAATATAGAAAAAAGGGAGGTTCGTGATGCTTGCAGTATGCTATCCGAGGTGCGGCACCTGTAAAAAGGCCGTGAAGTGGCTTGAAGACAACAGCATAGAATATACATACAGAGATATAAAACTCGACAATCCTACTGAGGAGGAACTCAGAAAATGGCATGCCATGAGCGGGCTTCCTCTGAAAAAGTTTTTCAATACCAGCGGGATGCTCTATAAGGAGATGAAGCTGAAGGATAAGCTTCCAGGGATGAACGAGGATGAGATGTTCAGTCTGCTCGCAAGTGATGGCCTGCTGGTCAAGAGACCTATCGCTGTTTCGGATGATAAAGTGCTTGTTGGATTCAAAGAAGCGGAATGGGAAGCTTTATTCAAATAATGCTTTCAGGCTGCTGATATGAAACAGACATGAAAAGACCGCCCGCGAGGGGCGGTCTTACTGTTTCTGAAGATTGGAATGATTACTTCCAGCAGTCTACCTTGTCATCAGACAGACCGATGTCAGCAGCCTTGAAGTGAGGAGCCTTGCCTTCCTTCTTCTGCTTTGTGTAATCATCGAGAGCCTTGACTGCAACTCCGCCGAGGATAGCGATGGTAGGAATGTTGCATACTACCATGAGTCCCTGGAACATGTCAGCTGTATCCCATACGAGACCTGCGCTCGAGATAGCTCCGAGGAATACGAGAACGATCGCGATAGCTCTGAAGATAGTAACCTCAGTCTTGGACATGTCTCTCTTGAGGATGAATGCGAAACATCCCTCGCAGTATGAGTAGTTACCGATCAGAGTAGTGAATGCGAACAGTGTCATCGAAACTGCGATGAAGACAGGTCCGAAGCCGCCGAGTGATGTGTGGAGGCATGTCTGTACATAGCCGGCAGCATTGGCTCCGCCGTCCTCTAATACGTAGTCAGCAGGATTTACTGACATTGTGGACAGGCACATGAATGCTGTTGCCGAGCAGATCAGCAGTGTGTCGATGAATACGGACAGTGTCTGAACGAGACCCTGCTTTACCGGGTGAACTACGTCAGCCTTGGCTGCAGCGTTCGGAGCGGAACCCATACCAGCCTCATTGGAGTAGAGACCTCTCTTGAGTCCCCACATGATAACGGATCCTGTGAAACCTCCGAAGATCGCCTGGAAGTCAAATGCTGTGCTGAAGATCAGGCCGAACATTGCTCCGAAGTTCTTAGCGTTAAGAACGAGAACTACGAGGGAAATTGCTACGTAGAGAACTCCCATTACAGGTACGAGGAATCCTGTTACGTCTGTCAGCTTCTTTGCGCCTCCGAGGATGGTAGCGGCAAAGAATACAGCGAGAATGACTCCGATCACCATAGGAGTCGACTTTTCGTTATAGAAGCTGAATGTCGCGAATGTCGACTGCAGGTTGTAAGCAGCGAGCATGTTGTATCCTACGGCGTATGTGAAGATGATCAGTATTGAGAAAATAACACCGAGCCATCTCTGGCCGAGAGCGTTCTGCATGTAGTACGAAGGTCCGCCGTAATACGTGCCGTCATCAGCTTTCTTCTTATAGATTTGTGCGAGTGTGGACTCGATGAATGCGTTGGCGCCGCCGAAGATGGCAGTGATCCACATCCAGAAGATGGCTCCAGGGCCACCGAGAATGATAGCTGTACATACACCAATGATGTTTCCTGTACCTACACGGGAAGCTGTAGAAACCATCAGGGCTCCGAATGACGAGATGCCCTTTTCATCAGCCGGTTTTTCGCTGACTACTTTGAACATTTCTTTGAACATGCGGATCTGTACACCCTTGGTTCTGATCGTGAAGTAGATGCCTACAGCGATCAGGAACAGAGGAACGATGTATGGCTTGTACAGAATGTTGTTCATGAAACCTACAAAACCACTCATATTATTCTCCTTTTGTTACTTTACCTTTAACTTCTGAAAAAACTTACGGCCGGTAAATGGGATCCCGGCTAATATTTGCCGTAATTTTATCAAAACAAGCAAAGGCTTGTCTATAATGTGAACAAATTGTGATGAAAAATGTATAATTGTATACAATCAGGCAGGCGGCTGCAGGATGCAGCAGACTGCAGCAGGCTTTATGCCGTCCAGCTCGAACTTCTCGATCCACGGATACTTCTCATACCTTATGGCTGCGTTCTCTTCGAGCAGCACACCGTGGGCAGGCACATAAACCGCCCCTATCTGTGATTCCTCGCGAAAATAACCATCTGCATACTCAGATCCGTCTCCGTCGGTAAAACTTACCGACACCTCCGCTTTGGAGGGATCGCATCAGGTGCGCGCATCATCTGTCAGAAGCACAATGTCTTTGTATCCCAGACGCCTCATGTATTCGATAGCATTGTCGTTAAGGCGAATCATCTTTGACCTACCGCCCTTTCCGGACTAAAGCTTAACAAAATGAAGCTCGTTGCCGTGCTTTTTGATAAGCTTTACCACATCGCGGGTGTTGATGAATACAGTGGCCGTGTTATCGCACGGATGGATACCCATCAGTTTATTCTCGAAGTCCTTGTCCATGTAAACGACGACATCCTTGTCATCATTGGCCAGAACTCCGAAAGGAGTAACAGCGCCGCGGATGAGTCCCATCTTTTCCATCAGGTCTTCTTCTGAAGCAAATGTGAGCGGGCGGGTATCCTGCGCCTTGCGGAACTCCTTCAGGTTAACCTTTTTGTCTTCGAGACATGTGATGAGATAGTACTTGCGTTTTTTGTCATCACGGACGAAGAGGTTCTTGGCGATCTGCTCAGGATGCGGAAGATTGCATTCAAGCATCTCGTCTATCGTGTAGACCGGTTTGTGTTCGACTATCTCATACTTGATCTTGCTGTCATCAAGCAGCTTTACTATATCTTCTTTTGTAAGTGCCATCTCTGAAACCCTTTCCTACTTTTTGCTCGTGAGTGTTCCGAGGAGGTTGCGCCCGATCGCAGAGCCGATGTTGCCTCCTATGGTGCGTCCCTTTTTGCCCAGAACTGCTTCGCCTATAGTCTTTCCGATCTCTCTGCCTATTGTGCTTCCTGTTGATCTGATGACCTGGCGCGTTCCGGATTTGCCGAGATAGCTGTCTGCGAGTTCTCCGATCCTGGAGCCGCTTTCCTCTTCCGCCTTTGCCGCCGGTTTGACTTTTGGCTGCTGCACGGTCTGCTGAACAGGCTCCTCATAATCTATGGTGATGCCTTCATCGGCCGCGGCCTGCGCCTCCGGCGCAGCGGCAGGTATACCCGAAGTGTTGCCGTATACCTGCCCGTCAGGCGCGGTAACGGTCCCGGCGCCTGACGCCGCGGCCGCACCCGGTACACGTCCCGTGATGACCTCGTATGCCGAAACATTATCGACCATCACCAGGTATTTATTATTGAGCGGCGAATAATCTACCGCATTTCTTCTTTCCTCGTCCGAAATTGCTCCCATACGGCTCTCCGGCGGCAGCACGAATGCGTACTCAGCCATCGAAGGCGCTCCATTCTCATCGAGCATCGAGACTACCGCTTCGCCCGTGCCGAGGCTCTGCATGAGTTCCTTTGTGTCAAATGCAGGATTCTCCCTGAAGGCATCAGCTGCTGCGTTCAGAGCCTTTTGCTCAGCCGGTGTATAGGCATGCAGGCCGTGTTCGATCTTGTTTCCGAGCTGCGACATAACCGCTCCCGGAATATCTCCCGGGCTCTGTGTCACGAAGAATATCGATACGCCCTTCGATCTGATAAGTTTCACGACCTGCTCTATTTTCTCGAGCAGGCTCTTCGATGCGTTTTTGAACAGGAGATGCGCCTCATCAAAGAAGAACACCATCTTAGGCTTCTCCGGATCTCCCACTTCAGGAAGCACCTCGAACAGCTCCGACAGCAGATACAGCATGAATGCCGAATAAAGGCGTGGCTTGTTTATCAGCGTCTCTGCGTCAAGTATATTGATGAT
>JAFVPI010000084.1 GCA_017505405.1 Mogibacterium sp. | reverse complement strand
GGCCCACAGCAAGGTGGACAAGCATGTGGAACGTCATCAGACCGACCCTGAATGGATCGTGAGCCGTCTCCAGATGTACTGGCAAAGCCATGCTGACAAGATCTACATCAAGGGTGCAGCCGCTTTGATACCAGATGGGCGAGCGTGAGCGACGGAAGGACGACTGTCAGGTTCAGCGCCGTTGACAGGGCGTTTGAGCTCGGCATCAAGCCTTACAGCGATATAGAGCTCCTGAGCATGACTCACCGTGAAGACGAGAAGCGCACCGGGACTTATGTTACAATATCCGCTTTCCAGCAGGGCATCGGCACGGGCATCTGCGGGCCTCAGACAAAGGATGAGTTCAAATACCCTGTAAAGAACGATTACGAGCTGAGATTCATTATATCATGCTGCAGTGAAAACGCAGACTGATATCGGAAAGAGCTTCACCGGCCCGTGACGGAAATCTGATGACAATAGAAAAGCAGCTGCTCAGAAGGAGCAGCTGCAGTTTTTTATGTGTTTTAGAGTCCGCACTTAGCGACGTATGTTACATCGGCAGGGAGGCCGAGATCACGGTCCGTAACAGGCTCGAAGCTCCATCTTGGAGCAGTTGGCCTGACAGCCCACATGACGGCATAGAAGTTGAACATAACGATGCCGTAGTTGAGAAGTCTGTCCGCTTCTGATGTCATATCATCCGGCAGGCCTATAAGTGAGATCTGATCGTTATCGACTATGATCCTGTATGGCTGCAGATTCTGGAAAGACTGGGCGTGGGCAATTGCCCTGAGGCCATCTTCAAGCTCGTTGTACCAGAGATCGGTATCGATGTCCTGGCCGAACCTGAAACCGTCTGTCATCTCATCGAGGGATTTCTTAGGAGCCTTCTTTTCCTGGTTTTCAGGATCCCTGTATCCGAACGCTACTACACAGGCCAGTGCCTTGTCAGTATCTTCTCCAAGGGCTTTCTTAGCTTCATCAGCATCATTTATGGTCTGCCAGCATGCAGCGAGTCCGAGCTCAGTCATCTTCAGCGTGAGGCCCTGGGCAATATAGCCGGCATTTTCTATATAATGATCTGCCACATCAGAGTAGACGGCCATATATGCAGGAGCTTTGATGCAGAATCCGTTGTATCCGACACTGTCCTTGAGCTTATCCCATACTGTTCCGATATAGAATTTAAGTTCGGTTTCGATCTCGTCTACCAGATCGCTCTCATCTTCTTCGTAATATTTAAGCAGTTCAGTAAGCACACTGTCTTCGACTTTTCTTTCGGAAAAGCCTCTGCAGGAGTTTCTCTTCTTTACTATAGTTTCGTAGTATTCCATTATTTCACCTCGATCATTTTCCGTAATGATGCCCCAAAAAATATCCAAAAAGATTGTACCATTCACATAACTGATTTTCAATCCATACTATATTTATGTATGGTGCCGAGTGTGCTACAATATATGTTGATAAAATATGATACTATTATCAAAATTATAGAGTGGAGGATCGTAATGCTTAAGAATTTCAAAGAAATGGCAGAACTTGTAAAGGCTAATCCTGTAAAGAAGAGAATCGTTCTCTGCTGCGCTCACGACGAGCATTCGCTTGATGCTGTATATGAAGCGTTCAAAGAGGGGATAGTTGAGCCTGTATTCGTTGGCAAAGAGGATGAGATCAAAGCGATCTGCGCTGAGCACGGTTTCGACTTCGGAGATGTCACCATCTACAACGAGGACGATGATGTAGAGGCTGCAAAGAAAGCGGTTGCTCTTATCCGTGAAGGAAAGGGCGACTTCCTGATGAAGGGCCGCATGCAGACGGCTGATCTCCTCAGGCAGGTAGTAAATAAGGAGACCGGTCTTCAGGTAGGAAAGATCATGTCGCATGTAGGACTTTTCCAGGTGCCGAACTATCATAAGGTAGTAGTGCTGACAGACGGCGGCATGTTGCTCCAGCCGGATCTCGAGCAGAAGGTGAAGATCATCAACAATGCAGTTGATGTTCTCCACGCACTCGGATATGAAGATCCGAAAGTCGGCGTTATGTGCGGAGCAGAGGTCCTTAACAAGAAGGCTCAGGAGTCGGTTGACGCTGCAGCTCTCAAGGAGATGAACCAGAACGGTGAGATCACCGGCTGCACTGTAGAGGGACCTATCTCCTATGATATCGCTCTCAGCAAAGAGATCGCTGAATTCAAGAAGTTTGACAGCCCTGTTGCCGGTGAAGTCGATGCTATGATCATGCCGTCGATGGCAACCGGAAACATGGTAGGAAAGTCCTGGACTGTCAGCAGCAACGGAATGATGGCCGGCATAATCGTAGGAGCAAAGGCGCCTATCGTTCTTACTTCGAGAGGCTCCAGCGCAGAGGAGAAATTCTACTCGATCGTACTTGCGGCAGCAGCTTCCGTTTGATCAGACGTAAAGAATACTTTACATAACGTATTAAGACTATGTAAAGAAGACTTTACATAGCGTGTTGGGATAACGTAAAGAAGACTTTACATAAGGTGCTTTGTTATGACGAAATGGAAAGATACATATCCAAGACCTCAGCTTGTCAGAGATAAATGGCTGAGCCTTGACGGTGAATGGACATTCAGCATCAAAAAAACAAGCGAGGCAGGTCTTCCGCCGAAGCCGGGAAAAATCAATGTGCCGTTCTGCCCGGAAAGCATGCTGTCTGGCCTCAACAGGATCACGCGTCAGGATGAGCTTATGCTTTACGGACGCGGATTTACGGTTCCCGAAGAGTGGAAGGGAATGAGACTGCTCCTTCACCTTGGCGCCGTAGATCAGACGGCAAAGGTGTATATCGACGGGAAATATGCAGGCTCGCATGAGGGAGGATACCTTCCGTTCAGTTTTGATATAACTGATCTGCTCAATGAGGGCGATAACAGTACGATACACAGCGTGATAGTTGAAGCGCGTGACAACCTCGACCATAAGTATCCATGGGGAAAACAGAAGAAAAGAAACGGAGGCATGTGGTACACTCCAGTGTCGGGAATCTGGCAGAGCGTCTGGATAGAGCCGGTGCCTGAGAAGCACATCACGTCTCTCACCATAGATACCGGACTTGACTGGGTCGAAATAAAGGCGCACGGAGTTACAGAGGGTACTCTTGAACTCTGCGGTAAAACTTATGAACTTGCCGGGGCGGCTGACGCAGAAGCACCGTGTGCGTCGGTCCGCATAGAGATCGACGAGCCTCAGCTCTGGACTCCTGAGGACCCTCATCTCTACGATTTCAGTATCACGAGCGGCGGGGACAGCATCAGGTCATACTTTGCGCTGCGCACGCTCACCATAGAAGATGTGGGCGGATGCACCAGACTCTGTCTCAACGGGCTGCCGTATTTCTTCAACGGAGTGCTTGATCAGGGCTACTGGCATGACGGCATCTATACTCCTTCATCGCCGGACAAATACGCTGAGGACATACTTGCCATGAAATCACTGGGGTACAACACTCTCAGAAAGCATATAAAGGTAGAACCTGAAGTGTTCTATTACGAGTGTGACAGGCTTGGAATGGCTGTGTTCCAGGATATGGTGAACAACTCTGACTATTCGTTCCTCATGGACTCAGCTCTTCCGATGATGGGCAGGAATAAGGTTGACGATAAGGATTTACACGACGATCCTGAAAGCAGGCTGATATTCCTTGAATCCATGGAAGGAACAGTCAAAGCTCTGTACAATCATCCGTCTGTATGCTACTGGACCATCTTAAACGAAGGATGGGGCCAGTTCGATGCCGATGCGGCTTATGACAGACTGAAAGAGCTTGACAGCAGCAGATTCGTTGACAGCACATCAGGCTGGTTCTGGCAGAACAAAAGCGACGTCGACAGCTATCATGTGTACTTCAGGAAGATCGACCTGACGCCGGGCAGCAGACCTCTGGTACTGAGCGAGTTCGGAGGATATGCGTGCAAGCTTCCGGGCTACTACTATGGCGGAAGGAGAGACTACGGATACAGAAGATGCGCTGACAGGGCGGCTTTACAGAAAGACATCACGCGGCTGTATAAAGAGGAGATTAAACCTCTTGTGGCTAAAGGCCTCAGTGCTGCCATCTATACTCAGCTTTCTGACGTTGAGGATGAAACCAACGGACTTCTCACATATGACCGCGAGATAAAGAAGGTGGATTCGATAATTTAAGAGAAAGAAAACGGTTGGTGCCGGAAGGCGCCAACCGCTTTTTGTTTGTCTGGATATCAGAGATTCCTTTTACAGAACTCTTGCCTTGATGACGCAGTCGCAGCTGAACGGCTCTGTGCCTGCTGCAACGTCAGCGATGAAGTAACCGAAGTCGTTTGCTCTGTTCTTTGCACCTGCAAATCCTTTGAGCTTGTCTCCGTAGAAGGCTTCCATCTTAGCCTTGATCTCGTCTGCAGCCTTGTCGCTCTTGACGAGGAAGCAATGTCTCTCATCGCCGCACTTCTCAAGAGTAACTCTAGGGAAGTTGACGGAGTTTACGATGTTGCCGTATTCGAGATAGTCCATCAGCTGGTCTGTAGCCATGATAGCGCAGTTCTCTTCAGCCTCAGCTGTTGAAGCTCCGAGGTGAGGTGTGGCAACGATGCCTTTCTTGCCGATATACTCAGGCTCGAGGAGGTCTGTCATGTACTTTCTCATCTTGCCGGACTCAAGAGCCTCTACAACATCGTCTACAACGATGAGGTCAGGTCTTGCGTAGTTCATGAAGATAACGCCGTCCTTCATCTTAGCGATGAGGTCCTTGTTGACCATTCCCTTTGTTGTAGGCAGGGAAGGAACATGGATGGTGATGAAGTCACACTCAGGGACCATCTCTTCTGTGCTGTCCTTTAGCTCTACAGGAGCTGTCAGGCAAGGATGCGGTGTGAATGCTTCATAGCCGACTACATTCATGCCGAGAGCATAAGCAGCGTTTGCGATCTTGGCTCCGATTGCGCCGAGACCGATGACTCCGAGAGTCTTGCCTGCGATCTCTGTGCCTGCGAACTGCTTTTTGCCTTTCTCAACGTTTGCTGCAACATCGCCTTCGAGTGTCTGACCCCATGCGATACCCTCATAAATGTTACGGGCACCCATGATCATGCCTGCTACTGCGAGTTCCTTAACTGCGTTCGAGTTAGCACCAGGAGTGTTGAATACAACAATGCCTTTTTCAGCGCACTTGTCGAGCGGAATGTTGTTTACGCCGGCTCCGGCTCTTCCGACAGCGAGAAGGTTGTCAGAGAGTTCCATGTCATGCATCTTGAATGATCTCAAGATGATACCGTTAGCTTTATCTATGTCGTCTGTAAGCTCAAACTTGTCAGTAAGTCTGCACAGACCTTTCTGGGAAATGTTGTTAAGAGTACCGATGAAATACTTGTCCATTATGTCCTCCGCTTTGATTAAAAGATTTTTATAAAAGCACTTAGTTTTCTACGGGCATGTCAGCGCTTCATGAGCGTCTGCCCATACACATTTAGTATAACACCACGGCAGGTTTACATCAACATCGTAGAGCGCGGACAATACGACAAATACAAGTTGAAACATTGACATGAAATGCATAATATTATATTGAGAAAAAATTGGGTTTTCACAAAAATCATAATTGTAAACAATAAACAGGAGGTATCTAAATGGCAAAAGTTGATCTGACAAAGTATGGGATCACCGGTACTACGGAGCTGGTCTACAATCCATCATTCGAATTCCTTTTCGAAGAGGAAATGAAGCCTGAACTCGAAGGCTATGACAAGGGACAGCTTACAGAGCTTGACGCGGTAAACGTAATGACCGGAATCTATACAGGACGTTCGCCTAAAGACAAATATATCGTAATGGATGAAAACTCCAAGGATACAGTTTGGTGGACAACTGAAGGCTATAAGAACGACAACCACCCGATGTCAGAGGAAGTATGGGCAGAGGTCAAGAATATCGCTATCAACGAACTCTGCAACAAGAGACTGTTCGTTGTGGACGGATTCTGCGGCACAAACCCTGATACACGCATGGCTATCCGTTTCATCATGGAAGTTGCATGGCAGGCACACTTCGTAAAGAACATGTTCATCATCCCTACAGATGAGGAGCTTGAGAACTTCGAGCCTGATTTCGTAATATACAATGCTTCCAAAGCTAAGATCGAGAACTACAAGGAACTCGGCCTTAACAGTGAGACATGCGCTGCATTCAACATCACAAGCCGTGAGCAGGTCATCATCAACACATGGTACGGCGGCGAGATGAAGAAGGGTATGTTCTCGATGATGAACTACTATCTCCCTCTCAAGGGCATCGCTTCCATGCACTGCTCCGCAAATACAGATATGGAGGGAAAGAACACAGCGATCTTCTTCGGACTCTCCGGAACAGGCAAGACCACACTCTCAACAGATCCTAAGAGACTCCTCATCGGAGACGATGAGCACGGCTGGGATGATGAGGGCGTATTCAACTTCGAGGGCGGCTGCTATGCAAAGGTAATCAACCTCGACAAGGAATCTGAGCCTGATATCTACAACGCTATCAAGAGAGATGCTCTCCTCGAGAACGTAACTGTTGATGCAGACGGCAAGATCGACTTCGCTGACAAGAGCGTAACAGAGAATACACGGGTATCGTATCCTATCGAGCACATCCAGAACATTGCAAAGAAGGTAAACGGCAAGTCCGCAGGCCCTCAGGCTGATAATGTTATCTTCCTTTCGGCAGACGCTTTCGGAGTACTGCCTCCTGTATCGATCCTGACACCGGAGCAGACACAGTACTACTTCCTCAGCGGATTTACTGCTAAGCTGGCCGGAACAGAGAGAGGCATCACAGAGCCTACACCTACATTCTCCGCCTGCTTCGGACAGGCATTCCTCGAGCTGCATCCTACAAAGTACGCAGAGGAGCTCGTAAAGAGAATGGAAAAGAGCGGCGCTAAGGCTTATCTCGTCAACACAGGCTGGAACGGCACAGGCAAGCGTATCTCCATCAAGGATACAAGAGGCATCATCGACGCCATCCTCAACGGCGACGTACTCAAGGCTCCTACAAAGAAGATCCCTTACTTCGACTTCGAAGTGCCGACAGAGCTTCCTGGCGTAGACCCTGGAATCCTCGATCCGAGAGACACATATGCTGACCCGGCAGAGTGGGAAGAGAAGGCAAAGGATCTTGCCGGAAGATTCATCAAGAACTTCGACAAGTACACTTCCAATGATGCAGGCAAGGCTCTCGTAGCAGCAGGCCCGGCTCTGTAATAATTCATAACTGATATCACGATTCTGCCTATAAATCTTCACACAAGTGAAGTATAATAAATAAGGCAAAAATGACCGCTGGAGCCGGAAAGTGCTTTGGCTGTCAGCGGTCCTTTTTCAATAACCCTTTTTACTACAAACAATTTTACGGAGGTACAGACCAATGGCTGATGATTATCGCATATATAACTTTTCCGCAGGTCCATCCACACTGCCTGTAGAGGTGCTTAAAAAGTGTGCTGATGAGATGCTCAACTATGAGGGAACAGGCGAATCCGTAATGGAGATGAGCCACAGATCCCCTGAGTTCCAGAAGATCATCGATGACGCGGAAGCTAATCTGCGCAAGCTCATGAACATTCCTGATGATTACTATGTTCTCTTCCTTCAGGGCGGAGCTACACTCCAGTTCTCAATGATTCCTATCAACCTTATGACAGGAACAGGCAAGGCTGATTACATCGTAGCAGGCCAGTGGGGCAAGAAGGCATGGGAAGAAGCCCGCAAGTTCGGTGACGCCCGCTGCGTAGCTTCATCCGAAGAGGCTAAATACACATATATTCCAAAGGTAAGCAAGGAAGACATCAGAGATGATGTTGACTACGTCTACATCTGCTACAACAACACAGTATTCGGAACTCACTATAATGAGCTTCCTGACTTTGGCGATCATCTGCTCGTTGCTGACATGTCGTCCTGCATCCTTTCCGAGGAAGTTGACGTAACAAAGTTCGGTGTTATCTATGCCGGCGCTCAGAAGAACGTTGCTCCTGCTGGTATGACAATCGTTATTATCAGAAAGGATCTCGTAGGCAAGGCTCCTGCTAACACTCCGATCTACCTCGACTATAAGACACATGCTGATAAGGGATCGATGTACAACACTCCTCCTTGCTACACGATTTATGTAGCTGGCGAAGTATTCAAGTATCTGCTTGCAAACGGCGGAATCCCTGCAATGCATGAGAAGGACGTACGCAAGGCTCAGAAGATCTACGATTACCTTGATTCTTCAGAGCTCTTCAGAGGAACTGTTGCCAAGGAAGACAGATCCCTCATGAACATCCCGTTTGTTACAGGCGACCCTGATCTCGACAAGGAGTTCATCGCCGGAGCAAAGGAGAGAAACATGATCAACCTCAAGGGACACAGAATCGCCGGAGGAATGAGAGCTTCCGTTTACAATGCATTCCCTGAAGAAGGCGTTGATGCACTCATCGAATACATGAAGGAATTTGAGGCTGCACATAAGTAAGGCTTTCATGATCCGGAGGGATGATCCCTCCGAAAGAATCATTTTGCGGAGAAGTTAAAAGTGTTGAAAAACAGCAACACAGCACGCATAAGAAAACAGATGGTGGCCATCATATCGGTGATCCTGATACTGGTGACCACCATCGGTTATATTGCTCTTTTTGAAGTGTATGCGGAAGGCGAGAATAATGCCGTGGTGCCGAAGAAGGCTCCTGCCGTCAGCGCTAGTTCGTACATGGTTATGTCCGGATCCACAAGCGAGAAGGTGGCGGCGAAGCATGCCGACCGCAAGATGCAGCCGGGCAAGATCACCATGCTCATGACGGCAATGGTGGTGCTTGACAACATGTACGACGATAAAGAGCTTAAGAACACCGTGGAGTCCGGTGATAAGATCGCTGAGTACGGTGAAACCTTCAAACAGGGTGAGTCTGCGAGCGTAGGAGACCTCCTGAACGCAATGCTGGTGGGCGGTGATGTCCAGGCGGCGGAACTGCTCGCAAAATACAGCGCATCATCCAGAAAAATATTCGTGAAGGAGATGAATTCCAAGTGCATGGAGCTTGGCCTCATGGATACCCTGTTTACGAATGCAAGCGGGCGCTATGATATAAAAGCATATTCCACCGCAGCAGATCTGGCAGTGATCACCCAGGCTGCATACAGATATCAGGTGATAAAGGACGCGCTGGCAAAGAGAAGCGTTACAATAGCAGTAGCAGAAAATAAGAGCAAAAAACCGAGGGAGATAGAATTCAGGAGCACTGATCCGTTTTTCACCGGTAATGAGAAAACGGAATATCAGTATATCAAGGGCGGCATTCTGGGACTTGTGGATGAGACTGTCAATTCCGCTCAGTTTGCTGCGATCGCTACCAAGGACGACATGCAGATGATAGTGGTCCTGATGGATTCGGCCAAAGAGAATACCCTGAGAGAGGCAACCTCGCTGTTTGAGTACGCTGATGCCAAAGTAACGAAGAATACGATCGTGAAAAAAGGAAAAATGGCGGGCCATGCAAGAGTCAGGGGAGGAGCTGTTACGAGAGTTCCTGCATACACCGAAACCAAGGGCTTTGCTTATGTACCTCCGGAAGGCAGTGACTCACTGATAGAGACACAGGTAGCGATGTATGATGACCTGAATGCTCCGCTCAGCAAGGGTGACAAGGTCGGAGAATTCAGGATATACGTGGCGGATGAACTTAAGGGCACGGTCGATCTTATTATTAAAGAGGACGTCCCGGTGGGATGGTATCCGTCCAGATTTTATATTTCCAATATAGCAACTATAGTCATAGGCGCGCTGCTTTTCGTTTTCCTCGTATTCCTGCTTAGGGTGGGGCATGTAAAGCGCCGCCGCGCAAAAAGGCGCGAGGCGATCCGCAGGGCGAGGATACGTGAACTTGCAAGAAAGCAGCTTGAGATAGATGAAGACAGAAAGCGCCGCGAGTGGAATGCCAGCGGTTATGAGGAGATGCCTCCGCGTACCACTGACATACGCAAAGAGGCGATAAATGAGGAAGCCAGGAAAAGAGGCAAAAGGTCACGGCGAAAAAGGTAGAGCATGTTCGATATCAGTGAAGAACTGAAAAAACTGCCGAAAACTCCCGGCGTGTATATGCATAAGGACAGCCTGGGCGAAGTAATATATGTGGGCAAGGCGGTAAACCTCAGAAACCGCGTAAGCAGCTACTTCAGAAAAACTTCACAGGCAGATCCCAAGGTGAGAGCGATGGTCTCCAATATAGCAGAGTTTGAGTACATAAGCTGTGCTACGGAGATGGAAGCTCTCCTTTTGGAATGCAATCTTATCAAGAAATACATGCCGCGCTACAACATCCTGCTTAAGGACGACAAGTCATATCCTTTCATCGAAGTGACTGTGAACGAGGAGTTTCCGAGAGTCATCAGCACCCGCAGGCTGAGGCGCGACGGTAACCGCTATTTCGGACCGTACACGGATGCAGGGGCGGTAAGACGCATTCTCGGGATGATCGATGAGATGTATCAGTTCAAGAAATGCCGCCAGCAGGAGTTCAGAAAAGGTGTGAGACCGTGCCTCAACTACTTCATAGGAAAGTGTCCCGGAGTATGTACCGGAGAGGCCGATAAAACCGCTTACAGGAATAATATCGATGAAGTGATAGAAATCCTTTCGGGACGGGATTCGGCTGTCACAGCTAAATTAAAAGCCGAGATGGAGAAGGCCTCGGAAGAGCTGCGCTATGAGGATGCCGCCAGATTCAGAGATTATATAAGGTCGCTGAAATCACTTGGCGAGACACAGCGCGCAACGATGATAAGAGAAAGAGACGCGGATGTGCTCATACCGGTGATCACCCGGAAGACCGGAGTCGTGGCGAGATATAAAGTCGAGGGCGGCAGGATGAGCGGACGCGAGATCACATATATCAGAAGCGACCACGCAGGGCCGGCCATGCCTGATTCTGAGAAAGAAAAAAAGACGCTCGGAGCAGAGATGATCGCTTCCTTTATCAAGCAGTATTATCCTGAGCTGTCAATACTGCCGAGGGAGATCATTCTCCCTGTACATATCGAGGATGAGGCTCTTCTGGAGGAGTTCCTCGACAATGTAAATGCTTCAAATGCAGAGGGCAGAACTGACGTGATGCACAAGACCCGCTTTATAGTGCCTGAGAGAGGTGATAAAAGGGCAGTTCTTAAGATGGCGATGGAGGATGCGGTAAAGCTTGCCGGCACGCTTGATGAGAAGGCAGAGCGCGAAGCGGAAAGAAGGGACGCGCTCAAGAAGGAGATAGCGGCCCTCATAGAATACGCTTCGTCGATAAGCGGCAACGCACCTATACTCATACCAGAAGACGACGACAGAGAATACCGTGTGGAAGCATACGATATCTCAAACTTCAACGGTCTGGATACGGTCGGAGGCATGGTCGTGTATGAGGGGAGAAAGCCGGTAAAGAATGATTACAGAAAATTCAAGGTGAGGACTGCCGAGGGAGATGACTACGGCAGCCTGAGGGAAGTCATATACAGAAGGCTAAAGCGCGCGAGGAAGGGCGATGAGGGCTTCAGCACTTATCCGGACATAATGTTCATAGATGGAGGCCTCGGACAGGTGCATGCAGTGAAGGCCGTCGTCGATGCGTTCCGCATCGCGATCCCGGTCGTCGGGCTCGCAAAAGACGATGCACACAGGACGCGAGCCATCGTCTTTGACGACGGCCACGAGATCGACCTGCGCGACAACCGGCTGCTTTTCAGCTACTGCGGTAACATACAGGAGGAGGTACACCGCTTCGCGATCACCTACATGTCAGGAGTAAAGGGCAAAAAGATGATCAGGTCAGCCCTCGAAGACATCCCGGGGATCGGACCGAAAAGAAGAGGTGAGCTCCTTAACAGATTCGGCAGCATCAAAGCGATAAAGAATGCCACATATGAGGAACTCATGGAAGTAGATGGCATGAACAGCAAGGCAGCGGAAAGCATTCTGGAGTTTTTTGCTGATTCTGAAAAATAAACGTATAAATATCCGACTACTTGCGAAATGGCGCTTCACATGTTATATTGATATAGCATTTCAGGAAAGGAGAATTGCGTTATGGCAGAAGATATCAAGAACGTAAACGTCGAAGAAGAGGAAGAAGATATCATCACTCTGGAATTTGATGACGACACTGCAGTTGACTGCTATGTACTGGGCACATTCGAACTGAATGATAAGGAGTATATCGCTCTTGAACCTGAAGACGGCACAGACGATGTTTACATTTACGGATATAAGCAGATAAGCGATGATGAATTCGAGATCATCGAGATCGAATCCGAAGAGGAATTCGATGCCGCTGCTGCTGAGTTCGACGCCATCATGGCAGAAGAATAAAAACAAAATTAGTTCTCGACAAGTATATTAAGATAGTGTATACTATGTGGCGTGCCGTAGGTACGCCATACATGTGCGGATGTGGCGGAATTGGCAGACGCGCACGGTTCAGGTCCGTGTGAGTAACATCGTGAAGGTTCGAATCCTTTCATCCGCACCAGCAAAGGCAGCCGTAAAAGGCTGCCATAATATTATGGGGCGTTAGCGCAGCTGGGAGCGCGTCTGACTGGCAGTCAGGAGGTCACGAGTTCGAGCCTCGTACGCTCCACCAT
>JAFVPI010000083.1 GCA_017505405.1 Mogibacterium sp. | reverse complement strand
TAGGTTGTTGTTCAAGAGATAGCTCCGTTCTATTATTTGTGATTTCTCTTCTTGGTCATCGTCAGATGGACAGGCAGACCGCCTGCTGTGTAAGGAGGCACACGCCCGATGATGAAAGGTCTTGCATACTTCAGGTACTCTTCGCTGACATATGTGCCGTCATTGATTATCCAGTCCAGAGGTACCTTGCGCTCAACGTTTGCTACCTCATGGATGTCGAACATGTCATATGTTTCGACATACGGCTCTCTTGACTGCACCTGAATAGTTACCATCTTGCCGGTATTGCCCTCAAAAGCAGCTTTTGCTGCGAGGTATCCTACATTATATGCTTCATCAGAGTCACTTCTCGAAGCAAGGTGTGCAGCGCATCTCTGAAGCGATGAGAACTCGATATAGCGCGACTTGAGTCCGGTCTGCTGAGTTACGAGGCTTGCAAGATATGCAGCAGTGCCGGCGAGCTGCTTGTGACCGAACGCGTCCACGTGGTCGTTTACAGTTCCGAGCTCGCACACGAACTTGCCGTCAGCAGTCTTAAGGCCTTCGGATACAGCGATAACGACTGACTTCTTAGTCTTTGCAAGAGTCTTTACTCTCTTGATGAAGTCGTTGATATCAAAAGTAACTTCAGGCAGATAGATCAGGTCAGGGCCTGAACAGTCGATGTCTTTCGACAGAGCAGCTGCAGCTGTGAGCCATCCTGCGTGGCGGCCCATGATCTCAACGATGCAGATGGTCGGCTTTGATACGCCGTAACTCTCGTTGTCCCTGATGATCTCTTTCATCGAAGTTGCAATATACTTTGCCGCCGAACCATAGCCCGGGCAGTGATCAGTCATAGGAAGATCATTGTCGATAGTCTTAGGAATGCCCATGAACTTCTGCTTTTTCTGATGCGAGACCGCATAGTCGGCAAGCTGCTTTATGGTATCCATCGAATCGTTTCCTCCGTTGTAGAGGAAGAACTCGATGTTTCTCTTATCAAGAATGTCGAAGATCTTTTCATAGAGCTTCTCATTGCCTTCTATCGGAGGCAGTTTGTAACGGCATGTGCCGAGGAACGAAGACGGAGTTCTCTTGAGCAGAGAAAGATCCTGTCCGCTCGTGATGTAATCTTCGATGTCTACGATATCCTCATTCAGAAATCCTTCAATGCCGTAATGCATTCCGTAGATTCTTCTGATGCCTGCCTTCCAGCTTGCCTTGATCACTCCTGCAAGGCTGGAATTGATTACGGCGGTAGGTCCGCCGGACTGTCCGATAATTAAATTCCCTTTCATCTTTTTTCCCTTCCCGTCAGGTCTCTGGTCCGCCGTGCTTAAGCGGTATCCGACCCTTTCATGCCTGATATTTCAATATATTTACTAAAACAAAATCGTTCCAATTATAATCTCATCCACTTTTTCAGTCAATGCTGAATGGCCTTTTTTTGCGTTTCTCTTTGTTCAACATCACAAACAACATGCCTTACTTTTGTTGACCGGCTTACATATTCAAACTTATTGCAGCTTTACGTGAATTAAATGAGGCATGTATGTTAGAATACATGAGACAGTTTATACTTATATAAGGAAATCATGTGCAATATGAACAGTAAAGAATTAAGCGAACTAATCTATCCGTCACTTGCGCACACGCCTGACGATTACGAAGCAATGTATCCGCAGAGAGACCTGCCCGAAGGAGCTATGGTCACCAGGCTCGGTCCGAGCCCGACAGGATTCATCCACCTCGGGAATCTCTACGGAGCTTTTGTTGATGAAAGGCTTGCGCATCAGAGCGGCGGTACATTTTTCCTCAGGATAGAGGATACTGACGACAAGCGTTATGTCGAGAACGCAGTAGAGACGATAATCGGCTCTCTCGATTTCTTCGGCATCCGCTTTGATGAAGGGGTCACCGAAAACGGCGACATCGGAGAATACGGCGACTATACCCAGAGCCACAGAGGCGAGATCTACCGCACGTTTGCAAAGAAGCTCCTCGCAGAAGGGCTGGCCTATCCATGCTTCCTCAGCGAAGAGGAGATCAGCGCGATCAGGGAAAAGCAGGAAAGCGAAAAGATCTCTCCGGGAATTTACGCAGGCTGGTCTAAGTACAGAGACTGGGACAAGGATGAGTCAGTCGAAAATGAGCTTGTCTCAAGGATCAGCGCCGGAGAACCTTTCGTAATCAGGCTGAAATCCCGTGGTGTGCCAAATGCCTCTGCAGAAGAGACCGCCAGGCACACGGTGAATGATGCCATTCGCGGCGAGCTCTCTGTGCCTGACAATTTCCTCGACGTGGTCATCATAAAGCAGACAGGCATTCCTACATATCATTTCGCGCACGTGGTTGACGACCACCTGATGCGCACCACTCATGTCGTGAGAGGCGAGGAATGGCTGCCTTCACTTCCGATCCATGTAGAGCTTTTCGAGGACCTCGGCTGGGATCTCCCGGTATACTGCCACACGGCACAGCTCATGAAGATCGGGGAAGACGGAAACAAGCGCAAGCTTTCCAAGCGTTATGATCCGGAGCTGTCACTTGACTTCTACCGCAAGGAGGGATATCACCCGGCAGCTGTAAGGGAATATCTGCTCACTATACTCAACTCGAATTACGAGGAGTGGCGCATTGAGAACCCGGATGCTCCGGCTGATGAATTCAGGTTTACTACGGAAAAGATGTCGAGCAGCGGAGCGCTCTTTGATCTTGACAAGCTCAGTGACGTCAGCAAAAACGCACTGCTGCATATCGATGCGCACGAACTGGCTGAATGGCTTAAGTCATGGTCTGACGAATTCGCTCCTGAATACGGCTATATGTTTGCAGACATGGATCATCTTGCAGAGATACTTGATCTGGGCAGACATGATGCACGTCCGAGAGCTGATCTTGTATATGCCAGACAGATAATGGACTTTATCGGTTATTTCTTCGATGAGTCCTTTGAGATAAGGGATGAATATCCTGCAGAAGCAGCCGCTGACGCAGAGACCATACTGAAGGCATACCTCGATTCCTACGATCACTCCGACGACAACGGGCAGTGGTTCGACAAGATCAGAGAGATCGCGGTATCACTCGGATATGCAGCAAAACCTAAGGATTTCAAGAAACATCCTGAAGATTACAAGGGGCATGTGGGACATGTAAGCACTGTGATCAGAATAGCGCTGATGGGGCGTGCACAGTCACCTGATGTCTGGGCTATCCAGCAGATCATGGGAGAAGAAATGGTGCGCGCGCGCATCGGAGCAGCTCTAAACTAGAACTATAGGAGAATTATCAATGGAACCGATTTTAGTGATCATGGCTGCCGGAATGGGCAGCAGGTATGGCGGCAACAAACAGCTCGACAAAATTACAGACCAGGGCGACATCATTATGGACTTCAGTCTCTATGATGCTTATCAGGCGGGATTCCGCAGAGTATGCTTCATCATCAAGCACGACTTTGAAGAGATCTTCAGGGAACACATAGAGAACGGCGCCGGCAGAAAGTACGAAGTGCATTACGCTTTCCAGGAAGGCGATGATCTTCCTGAAGGATTCAGTCTTCCGGAAGGACGCACCAAGCCTTGGGGCACCGGTCAGGCTGTCCTCTCCGCAAGGAACATCATAGACGCTCCTTTTGCAGTCATCAATGCGGATGACTATTACGGCAAGGAAGGCTTTGTAAAGATCTACGAGTTCCTTACAACAAAGGCTGACGCTTCGCACAACTGCATGGTCGGATTCGAAGTAGAGAAGACCCTGTCCGAGAACGGCACGGTATCACGCGGCATCTGCAAGGCTGAGAACGGCATGCTCACAGATATCGTAGAGCATCTGAAAGTCGGCAAGGAAGCAGACGGCACCATAACCGATACCCTTCCTGACGGCAGCAAGGAGATCATACCGTCAGATTCACCGGTATCGATGAACCTCTGGGGATTCGGCGTCGAATACATGAAAGTGCTCGAAGATGGATTCAAAAAGGCCCTCGTCCGCATCATGGAAGAGAACCCTATGAAAGGTGAATACTACATTCAGACTCCGATCAACGACCAGATAGCTGACGGATCAGCCACATATGAGGTTCTTACGTCTTCAGACAAGTGGTTCGGAGTGACCTACAAGGAAGACAAGCCTGAGGTGGTGGCGAAGTTCGCTGCTCTGAAAGCTGACGGGACCTATCCGCTCAACCTCTGGGACTGATCCTGACCGGATGTGAAGGGCAATAAATCCAGACACAAAAGTGCAGCCGGCTTTCAGGAAAGCCGGCTGCACTTTCATTATTTCTTATAGCATATCGCTTTTTTGATCTGTTCGACCATTTCATCACCGACCAGTATACTTACCAGTTTAAAGGCAAAGTCGAACGATGCGCCAAGCCCCTGGCCCGTGATGATATTGCCGTCAGCCACCACGCTCTCACCTGTCAGGACTGCCCCTTTCATGTGACCCTCAAAGTCCGGATGGCATGTTGCCTTCTTTCCTTCAAGCAATCCTAAAGCAGCAAGGAGCGACGGCGCAGCGCAGATAGCCGCCAGGTGCTTTTCTGCGGCAAACTCCCTGCACTTCTCCACTACCAGCGGGTTTGCGCCGAGATTTTCGGTTCCAAGCCGCCCGCCCGGAAGAACTATCAGATCGGCATTATCAAAATCGACATCAGCTGCCATCACATCCGCCTGCACCTTTATATGACGCGACGAATCGATCTGCAGGCCCTCCATCGCAGATGCCATAACAGTCTCGACTCCGGCTCTGCGCAGAATATCTACCACGATCAGGCCTTCACATTCCTCAAATCCATCAGCAAGAAAAACTATAGCTTTCATATGATACTCTCCTTTTCGGCTGTCCGGTCCCTATTCGCAGCAGTAGCCTGCCCGGTAATCTATATTGACTATGTTTTCTATGTCCGCACAAATGCGTTTCTCCATGTCAGCAGTAATGCTGCCGCCGTCTGCTGCCGAAATGCATATTTCAAGTGCAGATCCGGAGCCGGCCTGCTTCATAGTCACGGCGGAGCCTCCTTCAAGGCGGTACTCAACAGCCCCGCATCCCGAGGATACGCCCGCTTCATTTGTGTGATCTGTTATTATATCCTCGACCCTGATGCCTCCTATTGTCTTAAAGCCGCAGCGGAACATCTTCATTGCATACTGCAATTCCTGCACGTCTCCGGCGACTTCAAACCGATGGCAGCTCATTAAAGCTCGATCTTTCCGTCTGCAAACATGAGGGCACTGGTGAAAAGATCCCAGCCGTCATATGGCAGCTTGAACGGAAGATGCATGGTAAGGTTGCCAATGACAGGTAATCCATACTTATTGAGATATGCGACTGTTCCGGCGACTCCGCCGATGAGTGCTGTGCAAGCAAGAAGTTTCTTCATTTCCAGATCTCCCTCCGTTTAGAATTATCAGTATTATTTTCCTGTTGTGTAGTTATCGAAATATCCCTGGATATATACTACCGGGGTGCCCTTGTCTCCGGATCCTGATGTGAGGTCGCAGAGCGATCCGATCAGGTCTGTAAGACGTCTCGGTGTTGTACCTTCAGACACCATATTGCCTACCAGGCTCTCCTGCGGCTTGTCTGCGATCGCCTTTGAGATAGCCTCCCTGAGCTCCTCTCCGGAAAGGTTCGCAAAGTCATTGTCAGCCAGATACTTGAGTTTAAGCTCATTTGGCGTACCCTCAAGTCCAGCAGTATAGAACGGTGAAACTACAGGATCGGCGAGCTCCCAGATCTTTCCGACAGGATCCTTGAATGCTCCGTCGCCGTAAATCATTACTTCTACGCACTTTCCGGTCTTCTCGAGCATTTTGGACTGGATATCGTCAACAATGTGCTGGGCTTCCCTAGGGAAGAGCTTGACCGTGTTCTCAGTCGCCTTGTTGGAGCCGAGCAGCCCGTAGTTTTCGTTATAGCCGCTGCCGTTTACCGGTGCATTCAGGATCTCATCCATTCCGTATACATTCGCGCCTTTTTCTCTGAGTATCCTCTTGGTGCGTGCACGGGTATGGATATCACAGTTTATGACGTTATTTGTGTAATTGAGGATCTCTTCTGCATGGTTAGCGAAGATGATCTCAGCTTCAGCTCCGGCAGCCTTTATAAGGTCGCCATAATAAGACACATAATCCACTCCCGTGAACTGGTGCTTGTTTTCGCCGAAGAGCTCCCTGTACTTCTCCTCAGTAAGGACATCGCGGTATGGGTTCACTCCCGATTCATCTATCTGATCCATGGTGAGAAGAGCATTGCCTACTTCATCCGAAGGATAGCTGAGCATGAGCACTACCTTTTCAGCGCCCATGGAGATTCCTCTCAGGCAGATAGCGAATCTGTTTCTTGAAAGGATCGGCCATATAACTCCGACCGTGCCGCCGCCGAGTTTTGCCCTGACATCTGCCGCGATATCATCAACGCTTGCGTAGTTGCCCTGGCACCTTGCTACTACAGATTCTGTGATGCAGACTATGTCTCTGTCTCTTACATCAAATCCGTCATCGGAATCTGCGGCTGCAAGCACGCTGTCTACGACCATCTGCGCAAGGTCATCTCCCTCACGGAATATCGGGCATCTGATGCCGCGTGAAACTGTACCTACTCTTCTTTCGTTACTCATTTTTATTTCCCTTCTCACCCTGTGGTATAACTTGAAAATGTGTGTTTAGCACATAAATATGACTTTATAATTTTATCACCAGCAATAAAACACTTCAATAATACAGCCGCCCTTTTTGAAGTGAACCCCTTTTGTTAGACAGAATCTGACGAAAGGGGTTTTGTTATGTCGAGAAAAAGGAAGTATTCAGATGAGTTCAGGCTTAAGGTCGTTCAAGAATATTTATCTGGCAAAAATGGAGGGATTTATGTAATTGCAAATAAATACAAGATCACACATTCCGAATTGAAACACTGGGTTCACAAGTATGAGCTTCATGGGGCAGAAGGTCTATGCAAAACGTCAGGCACTTATGATGGTGAATTCAAGATTTATGTCGTAGAATATATGAATGAGAATCATATGTCTCTTACAGAGGCAACGAACTACTTTTGCATACCAAGCCGCTCTACAGTGAGAAAATGGGAACGCATTTACTACGAAGAAGGACGTGATGGTCTTCTGCTGGAACGCCGAGGCAATAGTAAGATGAAAAAGCAACACCTATCAAAGCCAAAGAAAAACATCAACGAAAACGAGGACCTTCTAGCAGAAGTCCAGCGTCTTCGCATGGAGAATGAATACTTAAAAAAATTGAACGCCTTAGTTCTCGAGCGGGAAAAAACAGAACGGAAGAAAAAGTAACGGTCATTTCCGAGCTAAGGCAGAAGTATCCGCTCAACGATCTGCTAAGTGTTGCAAAAGTCCCAAGGAGCACATATTACTACTATCTGAAACGGATGCAGCAGCCGGATAAGTATCGTGTCGAGAAGGAAGAAATAACTGCTATCTACCATGAGAACCAAGGCAGGTACGGATATCGAAGGATAACTCTGGAGATGCGGAATCGTGGATATTCCATAAACCACAAAACGGTTAGCAGATTGATGAAAGAACTCGACTTGAAATGCCGGGTTCGCTTGAAGAAGTATCGGTCATACAGGGGCGAGATCGGTAAAGTCGCTCCGAACCTGATCGACAGAGACTTCCGCGCAGATGCACCAAACCAGAAATGGACAACGGATATTACAGAATTCTCTCTGTTTGGCAGGAAACTGTATCTGTCTCCGATCCTGGATATGTTTAACGGTGAGATCATAAGCTATAGCATCAGTGAGCATCCTCATCTTGAACAGGTCATGGATATGCTGGATAAAGCCTTTAAAAGGATACCAGATAATACCGGATTGATCTTCCACTCTGATCAGGGCTGGCAGTATCAGCACAAGATATACCAGAACCGGCTGAGTGAGAAAGGGATACGTCAGAGTATGTCGAGGAAAGGTAATTGTTTAGATAATGCTGTTATGGAGAACTTCTTCGGCTTGTTGAAATCTGAGCTGCTGTATCTTAGAGAGTTTGAGAGTTTAGAAGAGTTCCGTGAGGAACTTGAAAAATATATCTATTATTACAATCACCAAAGGATAAAGGACAAGCTAAAAGGACTGAGCCCTGTTCAGTACAGAATTCAGTCCTTGTTAGTAGCCTAATGTCCTACCAAAATGTGTCTAACATTTTGGGTTCAGTTCATTTTAGGCGGCTGTATCATACTTAAATCATATCATTTATCATATTTCTATTATCTTCATTGTGTTGGTCTCTGATCTCTGATAGCTGTGTCTGCCTCTGACAACACCCGCGATGAACACCATTATGTCTCCCCTCGAAGACAGGCCCTTCTCTCTCATGATGTCCAGGCAGTCCTCCATGAGTTCGTCAGTGGAATGCGCCCTGTCAGACAGCATAGGCTTTACTCCCCAGAGCAGGTTCATCTGCCTTACAACCATTGGCTCCGGTGAAAAAGCATATATGTCGGAATCAGGTCTGCACTTTGACACCTGCACTACTGTCGATCCCGATGAAGTCGGAGCAAGAATAGCTCTCGCCTTGAGCTCCTTTGCGGCAGTCACGGCAGCCATGCACGTGGTGCTCGATATGGAGACATTCTCTGATTCCTGAAGCACGTGGTGATTGACCGCGAACTGCTCAGTATACTCAGTTATCGAGGCCATCATCCGAAGAGCCTCTACCGGGTACTCTCCGCTTGCCGTCTCGCCTGAAAGCATTACGGCATCGGAACCGTCATATACAGCATTGGCTACGTCCGTGACCTCAGCTCTCGTCGGGCGAGGGTTGCGCATCATCGAGTCGAGCATCTGTGTAGCTGTTATTACGATTTTGCCCTTCTCATTGCATCTGGCGATCATCTCGCGCTGCAGTTGCGGGATCATCCTGGCTTCTACCTCAACACCAAGGTCTCCTCTGGCTACCATGACACCGTCTGCTGCATCTATGATTTCTTCCAGGTTATCGATTCCTTCCCCGGATTCTATCTTGGCTATGATCTTTATGCGCGAGCCATACTCTTCCGCGAGCTTGCGTATCTTGTTTATAGTGCCTGCATTCCTGACAAAGGAAGCAGCAATAAAATCATACTCATTCTCAAGACCGAACTTGATGTCTTCGTAATCCTTTTCTGTGAGATCCGGAAGCCCCACCTTGATGCCCGGCAGGTTGACTCCCTTTCTTTCGGAAAGAACACCGCCGTTGATTATGCGGCATTTCAGTTCTCCGTCCCTTACAGACTCAACTTTGAGCTCGATCGCGCCGTCATCTACAAGCACAGTGTCCCCTGCAGAAAGATCCGCTGCCATGTCCTTATATGTAACATATACATGTTCCGCATTGCCCTCTGCGGCCGGATCATCAGCGTATGAAAGGACCACTTCGTTGCCCTTTTCGAGTTTTACGGCCTTGTGATCCTTAAGCATTCCCGTGCGGATCTCTGGTCCTTTTGTGTCGAGAAGCATGGCTATAGGTCTGCCGGCTTCCTTTGCAGCTTTTCTGACGCGTGTCAGCATCTCAAGATGACTCTCATGAGTACCATGCGAGAAGTTGAATCTGGCAACATCCATCTCCTTCGCAAGCTCAGCGAGGATCTTTTCATCGGACTCCCTTGGGCCCATGGTACATACGATCTTGGTCTTTCTCATAACAGACTCCTCTTTTTTTAATCTTGATCCGGTTTCTTCAGAGTAATTATACCATATAGAAAGACCGGTGCATCAAAGGTTGGTTAACCATTTTTGCACCGGTCTTCATTTTTTTATCTTTTATTATCTTTTTTCAACTATATCCCCGCCATTTTTGCAGATGCTGTTTTCAGGGATCACTCCCCTTACACATGTGGTCGGATAGATATTTGAGTTGCGGCCGACAACCGTGCCCGGATTCAGCACCGCATTGCATCCTACTTCAACATGGTCGCCCAGCATGGCGCCGAACTTTTTGACCCCTGTCTCGATCTGCTCTGTTCCGTTGTGTACCACAACGAGCTGCTTGTCCGCCTTCACGTTCGATGTGATGGAGCCTGCACCCATATGGCTGAAATGACCGAGGATCGAGTCCCCGACATAGTTGTAATGCGGAGTCTGTACATTGTCGAAGAGGATCACGTTCTTCAGTTCTACAGAGTTGCCTACCACACACTTGCGGCCTACAAGAGCCGAGCCCCTTACGAACGCGCAGTGTCTTACCTCAGTCTCAGGTCCGATGATGCATGGGGCACCGAGATAAGCGCTCGGGAACACCTTTGCAGTCTTATGGACCCACACGTTTTCGCTGACCTCTTCATACTCCTCAGGATCGAGAGTCGGTCCGAGCTCAAGGATGAAGTCCTTGATGCCCTTCAGAGCCTCCCACGGATAAGTGAACTGGCTCAGATAGTCTTTCGCAAGTGTATGGTCGAGATCATATAAATCGTTTATAGTATACATTTTTGTTCCTTTCAAGCGATTATGGCAAACATCCCTTCCGGGCGCGCTCTCGCTCCGCCTCGCTCGCAGCGGTACTAAGCTCTGACTTCGCCTGCAGCTCGTCAATCGCTAAGTGCCGGCGGCTGCGTACGGCCCGGGCGAGATGTTTGACCACAATCTCATTATTAATCTACCAAATGCCCTTTAGCACGGATCACGTCAATGATCTGATCGACGTACTTCTCGCACTCTTCCTCGGAAGGTGCCTCAGCCATTACGCGCACTACAGGCTCTGTGCCTGACTCACGCAGGAGCGTGCGGCCCTTGTCGCCGAGCGCCTTCTTTGCCGCAGCGTCAGCAGCGAGTACATCAGGGTCATTCATGCATTCTTCCTTGCTCTTTACTCTGACATTCTTCAGCACCTGTGGATAGAACACTACAGGAGCAGCAAGCTCGCTCATCTTCTTCTTTCTTGCCAGCATAGCCTCCATCAGCTTGAGGGATGTAAGGATGCCGTCACCTGTTGTAGCGTACTTAGTGAAGATTATGTGTCCGCTCTGCTCTCCGCCGATGCGGTGGCCGTTCTGGACCATGTTCTCATATACGTATTTGTCACCGACCTTTGTCTGCTCATATTCGATGCCGGCTGCATCAAGAGCCTTGTAAAGGCCGAAGTTCGACATTACAGTAGTAACGACCTTGTTGTTGAGCAGCTTGCCTCTGTCCTTCATGTAAGTTCCGTAGATGTACATGATATGATCGCCTGTGACCACATTGCCCTTTTCATCTACGCAGAGACATCTGTCGGCATCTCCGTCATAAGCGAATCCGACATCGAGGCCCTTGTCCACAACAAACTTCTGCAGGTGCTCGATATGTGTTGAGCCGCAGTTTGTGTTGATATTATAGCCATCCGGTTCATCATTAATAACATAAGTCTTTGCGCCAAGCGCGTCGAATACGCCCTTCGCGATCGACCATGCCGCGCCGTTGGCAACATCGAGGCCGACTTTGACATCCTTGAAGCTGAACTTGGACATCGAGATGAGATATCCGATGTAGCGGTTACGTCCGGATACATAGTCAACTGTACGGCCGATCTCATCACGCTCTGCCATAGGAACTTCCATCTCACCATCGAGATAAGCCTCTATCTTGAGCAGTGTCTCCTCGTCCATCTTCTCGCCGTTATTGTTGACGATCTTGATCCCGTTGTCATAGTACGGGTTGTGGGAAGCCGAGATCATGATCCCGCAGTCGAAATCGTCTACTCTTGCGATGTACGATACCGAAGGCGTAGTTGTTACGTGCATGATGTAAGCGTCAGCTCCCGAAGCCATAAGGCCGGTGCAGAGCGCGTACTCAAACATATAACTCGATCTTCTCGTATCCTTGCCGATAACGACCTTTGCCTTGCGGTCAAGTCTCTTGCCGTAATACCAGCCGAGGTAGCGGCCGATCTTGATAGCGTGGTCAAATGTCAGGGTCTTGTTGGCTTCACCGCGGAAACCGTCTGTACCGAAATATTTACCCATTACAGTCTCTCCTTTTTCTCGATATCGAGGAAGTACTTGTATGTATCTACTGTCAGCTCGCCGCAGGTCTCCTCATCGCATGCGATGATAGCGCCGTTGTGCATCTGAAGCGCCGAGCATGTCCACTTCTGGCTGACTCCGCCTTCTACTACGGCTGCCATTGCTCTTGCCTTATTGTGGCCGCTTATGAGGACAAGCACTTCCTTGG
>JAFVPI010000082.1 GCA_017505405.1 Mogibacterium sp. | reverse complement strand
CGTGACCAGCGCCTCATCCTTTGTAACGTATTCTACCTTCTCAACGCCTTTCATTGCCTGAAGAGCAGTTCCGGCAGCTTCCGTGACCTCCTGCTTGCTGCCATCCTCCATGTAGACCTGAATCACGTTGTAATCCTTGCCGATGGATTTGGCAAAAGAATTGACATTCACGAACGATACAAAGAAAAGTCCGAGTATGAGCATCATCGCAGTGATGGCAAGGATCGCAGTGAAGTACATGCCCTTGTTGCGTCCCATCTGTGAGAAAGCCTGTCTGATATTGTATCCTACTCTACTCATACATATCCTCCCCACCATTCAGATAGGTGTCTACGAGGCTGTCATCGTAAGCGACAGGCTTAGGGATCGTTACCGTCCTGCCCCGTGTGCTCTGATTCTGTCTGTTGATCTGAGCCTGTGCAGCCCTCAATTCGTTAGGGTCAAGGAATGTAGTGAATCCCGGAACATACAGATCATCCTCTTCTTCAGTCTGCTGCTCGAATCCGTAGCTGCCCTCCTCATCGCGGACGATCCTTCCGTGATCGATGGCCACTACTCTCTTATTCATCTGGTCTACGATATCCTTGGCGTGAGTCACCATCAGTATGGTAGTTCCTCTCACATTGATCTGCTCAAGGAGCCTCATGATGTCCATGGCCGTGATCGGGTCGAGGTTTCCTGTAGGCTCATCGCATATAAGGACTCTCGGTTTGTTTACAAGCGCCCTCGCAATGCCGACTCTCTGCTGTTCACCTGCAGACAGCTCATCAGGATACCTGTTGGCCTTGTCGGCTATGTCTACCAGATCGAGCACGTAAGGTACTCTCTCTTTGATCTCTCTTCTGCTTTTGTGCAGGACTTCCATCGCGAAAGCCACGTTCTCATATACCGTCTTCTTTTCGAGAAGTCTGAAGTCCTGGAACACCATGCCGATCTTCTGTCTGATCTTCGGCACTTCACGCTTTTTGATCTTTGTTATATCCTTGCCGGCAAGAAGGATCCTGCCGCTGTCAGGCTCTATTTCCTTCAGGATCAGCCTGATGAACGTTGTTTTGCCGGCCCCGCTTGGTCCCACAAGAAAAACAAAGTCGCCGCTGTTGATATGCACACTTGCATCAATCAGCCCGACATTGTTTCCGTACTTTTTTGTTACGTTATTAAATACTATCATGCCTAAAAGTTCCGTTTCTGCTGAAAATACTGCACTTTTGCGCAGATTAAGATGCAACTATTATACATTTAGGCATATTGCTATAATCTCAAACTTAATGAACTTTCATTTTCGGGCTGCCCCCGTGCTTCTTGCAGCATCGGCTACTGCAGCAGCCACGGCATTGTCCACTCTTTCATCAAAAGGCTTAGTACCGCTTGGCTGTTAATTCAACATCACTGAGGCTTCATACCGCTTGATAACATCCCATTTATGTAATAGACTAGACCGGAACGGGGAGGAATTCAAATGACCGTTGAAGAAAAGAAAAACAGACTCACAGATATAATGGCCGCATTCATAGGCTATACGGCAGTGCATCTGCCTGATGATATAGTCTCTAAGCTCGAAGATCTCAGGGATGCCGAGGACGATCCAGCAGCGCGCAGCATCTACGACATGATGTTTGAAAACATGCGGCTTGCATCGCAGCTCGGAAGGCCATCGTGCCAGGATACCGGTCTCGTACAGTTCAAAATAGAATGCGGGAGCCGCTTCCCACTCATACATCAGCTGAAGGACATACTGCATGACGCCGTTATAAAAGCAACTGCAGAGACCCCTCTGCGGCCGAATGCCGTGGAACCTTTCGATGAGATCAACACCGGAAACAACACGGGCACGGGCGCTCCTGCTTTGTTCTGGGATATAGTGCCGGACGATGAAAGCTGCAGCATATACACATATCTTGCCGGTGGCGGCTGTTCTTTGCCGGGGCATGCAATGGTGCTGATGCCGGGAGACGGTTATGAAGGTGTTGCCCGCTTTGTCATGGACCGCATAACATCTTATTGTCTGAACGCATGTCCCCCTCTCCTTGTCGGTGTAGGCATAGCCGGCTCGATAGAGACTGCGGCCCTGCTCTCAAAGCACGCTCTTCTCAGACCTGCCGGTTCGCACAATCCTAATAAAAAAGCTGCTGAGATGGAAAAACTGCTTGAGGACAGCATAAATGCCGTAGGCATAGGTCCGCAGGGTCTCGGTGGAAGCAGTTCTGTACTTGGGGTAAACATAGAGTACTCGGCAAGGCATACTGCAACGATCGGTGTTGCTGTGAGTTTCGGATGCTGGACGCATCGCAGGGGCCACATTACTTTTGACAGCGATCTCGGCTTCATCACCGACACACATGCGGGATTCACATACGGACTGTAGAAGCGAAAGGTGCACAGGTAAAATGACAGAAACCATCAACGGAAGAACCACGCTTACCACACCATTTACGGAAGAAGACATCCGCGCTCTTCGCACGGGAGACGTGATTTATATAAGCGGAGACATTGTCACAGGCCGTGACGATGTGCATATCCGCGCTGTATCGGAGGGCATGGATCTGCCTGCTGAGATACGCGGCAAGGCTCTCATGCATGCAGGCCCGATAGTAACAGGCTCCGCTGAAGACGGATACAGTCTGGTAGCCATCGGTCCTACGACATCGATGCGGATGGAAAAGCTCGAGTATGACTTCATAAAAAAGACCGGTGTCAGACTGATCATAGGCAAAGGCGGCATGGGAAAGCGCACTGCTGAAGCCTGCCGTGAATTCGGAGCTGTACACTGCGTCCTTCCTGCAGGCAACGCCGTTTTCACCGCTTTGTGCACTGAAGAGATAACAGATGCAGGCTGGCTTGATCTCGGCATGGCTGAAGCTTTCTGGAGCATAAGGGTCAGGGAGCTCGGTCCGCTCATCGTATCGATCGACAGCAGCGGAAAAAACCTGTTTGAAGAGAAAAAGAAGGAATATGCCTCGCGAAAAGAAGAGCAGCTCCAAAAGATAAGCAAAAGACTTGAGACTATTCTCTGAAAAAATGCCGGTATGATGCATCTGCACCATACCGGTTTTAGATTACTTTCCTATGAAGTTCCTGATGTATTCTATCTGTTTTTTCACTGAGTCAGGGCTTGTGCCGCCTGCGGAGTTCCTTTTCTCCATGCAGGTCCTGAGATCCAGTCTCTGATAAATATCATCTTCGATGAGATCCGAGAACATCCTGAATTCTTCGAGCGGAAGTTCTTCAAGCGCGCATCCCCTCCCCAGGCAGTACGATACTATCTTTCCGGATACATTATATGCATCCCTGAAAGGCATGCCTTTCACTACCAGATAATCCGCCATGTCGGTAGCATTTATGTAGCCCTTCTTTGCCGACTCATACATGTTCTCTTCATTGACTTCCATTACATCGACTATCTCGATGAATGCCTCAACGCAGAGTTTTACCGTTTCTACTGCATCAAACAGAGGCTCCTTGTCTTCCTGGATGTCCTTGTTGTATGCGAGCGGCATTCCCTTCAGAGTTGTGAGCAATGACATAAGGTCTCCGTAGACCCTGCCTGTCTTGCCTCTGCAGAGTTCCGCAACATCAGGGTTCTTTTTCTGCGGCATTATGGATGATCCGGTCGTATACTCATCAGGCAGGTGTATGAATCCGAATTCCGATGTCGCCCACATTATGATCTCTTCCGAAAGGCGCGATATATGCATCATCACTATTGCCAGATCAGATATCAGCTCCACGAAGTGATCCCTGTCCGAGACTGCATCCATGCTGTTCATTGCGATCCCCGTAAATCCGAGCAGGCCTGCCTCGTATTCCCTGTCTATATCGAAAGTGGTGCCGGCAAGTGCGCATGCTCCTATAGGGGACCTTTCGAGCATTCTCCTTTTGCAGTCATCAAGCCTGCTGATATCCCTTTCACACATCATGGCATAAGCCATCAGATGCTGTCCGAAAGAAACCGGCTGTGCATGCTGCATGTGAGTATAGCCCGGCATTATGATGCCCGTACTCTTCTCGGCCTTGTCAGCGAGCACCCTGAGCAGGTCGCATAAGAGAGCTCTGACACTTTCAGCTTCCTCTATACAGTACAGCTTGGTATCGAGCGCCACCTGATCATTACGGCTTCTTGCCGTGTGGAGCATCTTCCCGGTGTCACCGATCCTCTCCGTAAGCACCTGCTCCACGAACATGTGGATGTCTTCAGCCGTCAGATCTATCTTCAGATCACCGGAAGTGATATCCCTTTCGATACCTTCAAGGCCCTCGATCATCAGATCTGCCTCATGCTGCGAGACGATGCCCTGCCTGGCCATCATCTTAGCATGCGCGATGCTGCCCGCGATGTCTCTTTTATACAGTCTCTTGTCAACGCCAATCGAGGAGTTGATCTCATCTACCAGATTTGCAGTTGTTCCGGCAGTTCTGCCTGCCCATAGTTTTTCCATGTTTTTATCAGTCTCTCTTTATAGGGTGTGAAATATCATCAGGATCATGCATTGTCTTCTCTCTCATCGCAAGCACGGTTGTCGGGAGGCCCCACGCATTGATGAAGCCTGCAGCCTGTCCCTGATCGTAGTCGCTTTCGCCGAATGATGCGAGCGATTCCGAGTAGAGCGAGTACGGTGATGTGACTCCTGCCGGGATGATGTTGCCTTTATACAGTTTGAGCTTGACCTCGCCTGTTACATTTTTGTTTGCAACGTCAGCGAATGCTGTGAGCGCCTCCTGCATCGGTGAGAACCACTTTCCATTATACAGCATGTCTGCGAAGTCTACCGCAAGTTTCTGCTTAAGATGCATAGTATCTTTATCTACGGTGATAGTCTCAAGCTGGAAATGCGCAGCGTAGAGTATGGATCCGCCCGGAGTCTCGTAAACGCCGTGGCTCTTCATGCCGATGAGTCTGTTCTCAACCAGGTTCAGTATGCCGATGCCGTTCTTTCCGCCGATCTCATTCAGCTTCTCGATGATCTTGCTGGCCTTCATCTTCTCTCCGTTCACGGCTACAGGAGCTCCGGCCTCAAATGCGATCGTAACATACTCAGGCTCATCCGGTGCCTGCAGAGGTGAAATCCCAGTTCGAGGAAGCCTTCCTTCTCATACTGTGGCTCGAGTGACGGATCCTCAAGATCGAGGCCTTCGTGGCTCAGATGCCAGAGGTTTTTGTCTTTTGAATAATTGGTCTCTCTTGAGATCTTCAGAGGCACGTCATGCGCTTCGGCATAATCGATCTCCTCATCTCTTGACTTGATGTCCCACTCTCTCCAAGGAGCGATGACCTTCATGCCAGGGGCCCATCTCTTCACGGCCAGCTCGAATCTTACCTGGTCATTGCCCTTGCCCGTGCAGCCGTGGCAGACAGCATCAGCGCCTTCTTCGAGAGCTATCTGCGCAAGCTTTTTTCCTATGATAGGACGGGCGAATGCCGTACCAAGCAGGTACCCCTCATATGTTGCGTCCATCTTGAGCGATGGAATGATCACATCTTCTACCATTTCATCTACCAGATCAGCAACGATCAGCTTGCTCGCGCCTGTCTTGATAGCTTTCTCCTCGAGTCCGTCAAGCTCATCATTCTGTCCGACGTTTCCGCAGACGGCGATGATCTCAGGATCATCATAGTTCTCTTTCAGCCACGGTATAATAATTGAAGTATCGAGGCCTCCTGAATAAGCCAGTACTATCTTTTTGATTCCCTTATCTGCCATTTTCTTAGCTCCTTTCTATCTTCAGTCCTTCAAGACACCTTTTATCTGCTTCAGTCAAGCACTCTGCGCATGGCTTCGAGTGCAGTTCCGATCTCTTCTTCGCTTATGGTAAGAGGAGGGAGAAGTCTCAGTCTCTGTCCCGCCGGAATGGCAAGGACTCCTTCATCCATCAGCTTTTTTACCGCTTCGGCGCCGGTCATCCCGTCAAGGTCTATGCCTATCATGAGGCCCAGACCGTCAAGCCCGGTGACTTTCTTCATCTGCAGAAGCTCGCTTCTGATCATTTCCGATTTAGCTTTTACCGACTCAAGAAATGCATCATCCATTGTGTCGAGCACCACGCAGCCTCCTGCGCATGCAACCGGATTCATGCCGAATGTTGAGCCATGATCGCCCGG
>JAFVPI010000081.1 GCA_017505405.1 Mogibacterium sp. | reverse complement strand
GCCGGAGGGGTAATGGTAGCTGCATCTGTATGGAGCCTTATCATACCGGCAATGGAACAGTCCGGCGGAATGGGAAGACTCTCATTCCTGCCAGCATTTATTGGCTTCTGGCTTGGTATACTGTTCCTGCTCATACTGGATAACGTTATACCTCACCTGCATCTCAATGCAGAGCAGGCGGAAGGTCCCGGGAGTCATCTGGCCAGAACTACCATGATGGTTCTGGCTGTTGTGCTTCACAATATACCGGAAGGCATGGCGGTAGGTGTTGTATATGCAGGATATATTTCCGGCTCTGCAGATATAACGGCAGGAGGCGCTTTTGCACTCTCGCTGGGAATAGCCATACAGAACTTTCCTGAGGGCGCGATCATATCCATGCCTCTATATGCGGCAGGGAAGAGCAAGGGCAGAGCATTCATAGACGGCGTGCTTTCCGGAGCTGTCGAGCCGCTTGCGGGTCTTCTGACGATCCTGGCGGTAGCAGTTATAGTTCCTGCCATGCCGTATCTGCTGAGTTTTGCGGCTGGCGCAATGATATATGTTGTAGTAGAAGAGCTGATTCCTGAAATGGCAGAGGGAGAGCACTCACATATAGGTGTTCTGCTTTTTGCAGCAGGATTCACGATCATGATGGCACTTGATGTTGCGCTCGGGTAGGAGAAAAAGGAAAAAGATGATTTCCTATCTTGACAATAGGAAATTACGATGCTATTATGGCATTGCAATAAGTTAGATATAACTAACCAATATATAACTTATTAACAGTTATTATTTATAAGTAACTACATCACAATACCTTCATCCCTCTCTTTTACTGAAGGAGCAATGCTCCGGAGGTCGATGATCTCTGCACTGCGGCATCGCCGTTACAATCATAGAGATCATTACAATATCTACAACTAAACCCAAAAGCCGCCGGCTGGCCTGGCGTCTTTTGGTGTAATGACAGACATGCCAAGAGACAAAACACTGAGTCACGAGAGAATCATCCGGGCTGCAAGGGATGAGTTCTCGGAATACGGATTTGAAAAAGCATCCATGCGGCGTATAGGCAAAAGATGCGGACTTACAGCTGCTGCTCTCTATAGGCATTTCGACAGCAAAGAAGCTATGTTTGATGCACTTATCAGACCGGCGCTTGAAGACCTTGAGAAATGGATCAATGAGCATGTGAGCAGATCAGAGGAGGCGATCAGGACCTGTGCTGATCTTCCCGGCGGTAAAGAGACAAGGGAAATATGGGATTCCACAGAAATCGATATGATGAGGGAACTCATATATCCGCGTATGGAAGAATATGCGATGCTGGTAAATAAATCTCATGGATCCAAATACGAGGACTTTCTTGATCACTTTGTGGAGTATCAGATGAAAATGATGATACCTCAGTTTAAAGAACTAAGACAGCTGGGACTTGATGTCAAAGACATTTCAGAGAAAGAGCTCCATATTGTGACAACAGCGTACTGTACTGCCCTCTTTGAGCCCGTAGTGCACAACTATTCGCTTGAGGATGCTGTGCAATATCTCGATACTGTAGAGGCATTCTTTATGCCGGGATGGAAGAATCTTATGGGATTTGCCTTATAACAGGCGATAGCTCCTGATTGAACAGCTTTTGCTGAATCAGGAATAATAAAATATAGAATCACAATAAGGATAGTCGATGCCTGTCTTCTCCGGAGGACAGGCACTCGGCTTATATAGGGAAAGTTAACAAACAGATAACAGTGTTCACAGGAGGAAATATATATGGACAAGAAAAAGGAAAGTGATCTGTCAGTCCTGCTCGGCTATGCCGGCAGTTATAAGAAACTGACATTCATGGGACTCGGGCTGTCTGCCATTGCTATGATACTCGGCATGCTGCCGTATATCTGTATATGGCTTGCGGCAAGGGACCTGATCGCAGTCGCACCTGACTGGACCAGAGCAACGAGCATCAGCCATTATGGCTGGATGGCCTTTGCATTCGCTTTCGGAGGCATAGCGGTATATTTCGTTGCTCTTATGTGCACGCACCTTGCGGCATTCCGCACGGCAGTAAATATCCGCAAACAGGGAATGGCTCATCTGATGAAGACGCCGCTCGGATTCTTTGATAACAACGCGTCGGGGCTTATCCGCAACCGTCTTGACGGAGGGGCTGCTGAAACGGAGACTCTGCTGGCGCATAATCTTGCAGACATAGTCGGAACTGCAGCGATGTTCATCAGTATGCTGGTGCTGATGTTCGTGTTTGACTGGCGCATGGGCGCAGCCTGCCTGATGGCCGCTGTTATATCTGTCATTGCGATGTTCACGATGATGGGCGGCAAAAACGCGAAACTTATGGCAGAATATCAGGCTGCTCAGGACCATATGAGCAAGGAAGGAACAGAATACGTCAGGGGCATCCCCGTGGTAAAGGTCTTTCAGCAGACAGTGTATTCTTTCAGGGCATTTAAGGAAGCTATTGATGACTACAGTGCAAAGGCGGAACACTATCAGGGCGACATATGCCGTGTCCCTCAGGCCGTAAACCTCACATTCACGGAGGGAGCTTTCATATTCCTGGTACCTGTCGCACTGCTGATAGCACCGCGCGCTCTGGATAACGGGAGTTTTGCCGGATTCGTAACGGACTTTGCTTTTTACGCAGTATTCTCAGCCATCATTTCAACAGCTCTGGCAAGGATCATGTTTGCTGCAAGCGGCATGATGCTGGCAAGCACTGCGCTCGGGCGCATAAGCAAGGTGACCGGTGCCCCGGTGTTTGAGCCTGTTGCGGATCCTCAGGAGCCACAGGATAACAGCGTCGAGTTCAGGGACGTTTCTTTCACCTATGAAGGTTCTGAACTGCCGGCACTCGAGCATGTCTCATTCAGGGTTGAACCGGGACAGACTATCGCCCTTGTAGGGCCTTCGGGAGGAGGAAAGACTACTGCAGCCAGCCTCATACCAAGATTCTGGGATGTATCGTCCGGATCCGTCAATGTAGGAGGTGTCGATGTGAGGAATATCGATCATAAAGTACTGATGGACAATATCGCTTTCGTTTTCCAGAATGTGCATCTGTTCAAGACTTCAATACTTGAGAATGTAAGAGCAGCGAAACCGGAGGCTTCGCGCGAGGAGGTGATGGAAGCGTTATTTGCAGCGCAATGCGGCGACATTATAGCTAATCTGCCTGAAGGCATAGATACGAAAATAGGGACTGCAGGCACATTCCTTTCGGGCGGCGAGCAGCAGCGTATAGCCCTGGCGAGAGCGATACTGAAAGACGCACCTGTAGTTGTGCTCGACGAAGCGACTGCCTTTGCGGATCCGGAGAATGAAGCGCTCATACAGAAAGCGTTCTCGTCACTGACAAAGGACCGCACAGTGATCATGATAGCTCACAGACTGTCGACAGTAGTCGGAGCAGACAAAATAATCGTGCTCAGTGAAGGACACGCTGTCGAAGAGGGCACTCACGAAGAACTCCTGAAGAATGACGGACTCTATGCCCGTATGTGGGAAGACTATAACAAGGCTGTCAGATGGCGCATAACATCAGAGGAGGTGGCTTAGATGTTCGGACCAAAATTCCAGCGTAAATACGCGCTCACAGATCAGGGCGTGCTCAACACAAAGAAAGGTACTCTCTGGACAGTCATAGTCAATCTGGTCGTCATGGGCGGAATAGGCATCCTGTATTTTCTGATGATGAATTTTATGGCTGTTCTGACAGACGGAGCACCGCTTCCAAAGTTTATTACATTCATGCTGCTGATCCTGGCGTTCATAGCTCTGTCTATGATCACCCATCTTGAACAGTATAAAGCGACATACGGACTTGTATACCGCGAAGTAAAGACGATGAGGATCGGCCTTGCGGAAAGGCTGCGCAAACTGAATCTGGGTTATTTCGGAAAGCGGGATCTGGCAGACCTGACCGAGACTATAATGGGTGATGTGAACCGCATGGAGCATGTGTGGTCACATGTGCTGGGTTACCTTTACGGCGCGATCATTTCCACGACGATAGTTGCCGTGATGATGCTTTTCTATGACTGGAGACTTACCATAGCTTGCCTCTGGGGAGTACCGGTAGGACTCGGACTGCTCTTTGGCAGCCGCAAACTGACAGCCAGAAACGCGGAAGCGACCAAGGCGGCTGCAGTTGATGTTGCGGACGGCATACAGGAGACGATAGAAAACATCCGCGAGATCCACGCAACAAATCAGGAAGAGAGGTTCCTCTCCGAGCTGTACAGAAAAATCGATGCTCACGAGAAAAGCATGATACACGGAGAACTGTTCACGGGCATATTCGTTAACGGAGCAAGTGTCATAATGCGGCTCGGTGTTGCGACTACGATATTGACAGGAGCCAGGCTCATACTTGCGGGAAAGATAGACTTTATGCTTCTCTTCATGTTCCTGCTGGTCATAACCCGTGTATACGCGCCGTTCGACCAGAGCCTTGCTCTTATAGCGGAACTTTTCATGTCACAGGTATCCGCTGACAGACTTATGGAGATATATGATACTGAGACTGCTGAAGGTGCAGAAACTTTCAGTCCTGATGGGCATGATATCGTGTTTAAGGATGTTTACTTCGCTTATGATGACAGCGAAGTGCTTCATGATGTGAGCTTCACGGCAAAAGAGGGTGAGGTTACCGCGCTCGTAGGACCTTCCGGTTCCGGAAAGAGTACCTGCGCAAGGCTGGCTGCAAGGCTCTGGGATGTGACCGGAGGATCGATAGAAGTCGGAGGAGTCGATATAAAGACTGTGGACCCGGAAACACTTTTAACGGATTACGCAATGGTATTCCAGGATGTTGTTTTGTTCGATGACACTGTGATGGAAAATATCCGGCTCGGCAAACACGGCGCTTCCGATGAGGAGGTGCTCGCCGCCGCCGCCGCTGCCAACTGTGATGAATTCGTCAGCAAACTGCCCGAAGGATACAAAACCAGAATAGGTGAGAACGGAGCCAGACTTTCAGGAGGCGAAAGACAGAGGATCTCCATAGCCCGCGCTCTTCTGAAGGATGCGCCAATAGTACTTCTGGATGAGGCTACAGCTTCTCT
>JAFVPI010000080.1 GCA_017505405.1 Mogibacterium sp. | reverse complement strand
GTGCCAAGTAGCATTTATTTGCCTTTTCCAGGAACTCGCTTATCTGATTATTATCCCACAGCAACCCACTAGCAGGATCATCCCAATTCAACGCCTCATCATGCATTTCGATAAGCTGATCCAGTTTTTCCTTTAGTCTCTGAGAGATCGGCAGCTCTGATGTGGTAATCGGGTAGTCCCCAAACTTGTCCTCAGCAGCCTTGTTTGCACTCCACAAACATACACCGCTGCCCCAGTCATACATAAATCTAAGTTTACATACCTGCGTCATTTTTTTCCTTCCACATTTTTTATTCTTCAGTATGGCCATTCGGGTTCTATATAGTACTTGATGGAACTTCGCAACAGCAGCCGGGTAGATTCCTCTATCTCTGCCGCTTTGCCTTCCGCCAAAATAAAGCCAGCGTCAGCAATGACTTCTTTCGCCCTAAGATAATTACAATTCATTATGCTTGCAATTACTTTTATATTCTCTTTGGTAGCATCGCTCCCACGATCAAGGACTACCTTATAAACAGTTTCGTCCTCATATTTTGGCTCTATGTAAGTAGTAGCCCAACCCCAGCCGCACTTAGGACATTCCATACCTATCGAACCTACGGGCTTGTCAGGAACGATTGGTCCCATTACGGAGCCGCATTTTTCGCAAATAACATTCTCTTTCATATTATTTGTCCAGCCTTTATGCTATAGGATAATGGACAGTTTTGTTCCATCAAAAGGTTTTCCCCATCCATCTTTTTCTGAAAACAGAGAAAACTCCACACTCTTAGGATCAGGCAATTCTATGCCATTCTCTCTCAGTATTTTTATCGCTTTGTTAACAAGGTCAAGGCTTTCTTTTCCCTTTCCCGGAATTGTTGTGTAGCAGTATACCATCGAGATATCTGCTGGAATAACCATAAGCGTTTCCATGTTCTTATCGATATCTCTTAAGAAATCCGCATAATAATTATAGTCATTTTCTGAAAGATAATCGAATTCAGCATCCTTATAATTGTCGAACTCATAGAGGTATTCCGGCAGAATCTCCATGTATTTATAGTACCACTCATCAAAATAATCTGATGTAATCTGCCACATCCACGTGAACAGAGGCTTCCAATCCTTGTCAGGGAATTTTGCTAATGCGTACCGTTCAGCACACATAACAGCATATGCAGCGCGTCCATTCATCGATATATTTGAAAAGTCATAGTTTCTTTTCATTATCTTTACTCTCCTTCTGTCCATCCTGTGTAATTTTGCTTGATTCTATTTTTGAGGGTATATGTACAGTTTTTGCATGCTGGTTTTGACTTTCCAAAACTACTCTTAGTAGTGTGAATAGTATACATTTTCAAGTTCCCTAGATTTGCTCCATCATTAAGGGCTCTATTAACAGCTTGCATTTCTGCGCAGTTCCCAAGCGAATATTCATTTAATGAACTACGCGGTAATAATCCATCGTGTGTAGCATCTCCAAATAGAATAGGGTTTTTCTTTTCGTGATCTATCTCGATGCCTCGATTACGACCATTATAATACTTCCCAGTGCTTTCGTCATATATCACCGTTGCTGTATTGAACTTGTCGCGTTGGCGCTTGGACTTAGCCTCCAGACGTGCTGCGGTTGACTGTGCCCATGATGACACCTGCGCATGCATTTGAGATGCTGAGCCGCGAAGCTGTTTCTCCCCCTTTGTTCCGCTGAAGCGCCCACTATTCCCTTTACTCATTTTGGGCACCCCTTTCGAACGCGCGACTGGTTTTGCTCTGATACTCTACTATGGTTATTCCTTCCTGCCGCAATTTTTCAAAACATGGGTATTTTGCGGAGCCATACACAATAATGGCATGAGGACGCAGCCTTCTTACCATCTCGTAAAGCCCCTGCTCAAATCGTTTGCGGTCTTCAATCTTTCTCGGGCTACCACCCACAGTTCCCACGGCAACAACAGTATCTATCTCTATACCATCGAAGCAATAATGGTAAGTATCCGGCATTCCCCAGCGGACATTGTTGATTGTTTCAAGTCCTTGTGTACCAGCCCAATAGCCGAAAGCCCTCATTCGATATGTGTTATACAGTTTTAATGGATACGGAAAATCCTGAAATGTAGAAAAATCAATCGTAATGATTCCTCTGAAGTGTTTCATTATTCGCATTGCCAGCCACGGAAAGATCCATACGCTTGATCTTGGTCCGTCAAAACATTGGTCATCGATGTAGAAACAGATGAATGCGTCATAATAATAGTCCTTATCTTTACGCACCATTTTCTTATGGATTTCCTTAGCTTCGACCCATGTAAGGATTTCTTTCGGATATTCAGAAAGAATCGTTGGGCATATTGGAATGTCGTTGTCTGTAAACTCAGCACCTTCTAACATAAACGCATTCCAGCAGTCTTTTAAACCCGCGCGGATTTTTCTGTTACCTTGTATTGTTGTTCTCATAAGTAACCTTCTTTCTTTTAATATTCAGCGGATATCATTGATATCGTGATAAAATAGAAATGACTTGTTACTTGGAGCTTACAGAAAGGCATCCGGTATCTAGTTTTGGCACTGTTGTTATAATGTTGTGAAGATGTTGCAATGTATAGGAGGCATCGATTGAATCTGGGAGACTATATAACCGCGCTGAAGCCATATTGCAAACGCCGACGTATGTCAAACGAAGAGTTTGTCAATCACTTGCTTGAGCCTCTGGTTGATTCATATTCGGTAAAGGATAGAAACGGTAATATTTTCGCTTTAGACAGATATCGTGTCAGCAGAATAATAAGGCATAGCGAAGATGTTCCCGAGGCGTTACGAAAACCACTTGATATGGTTGGCGTTGAAGAGCGTATACTTGAAGGATTTCAGTATTTTTATGACATATATATTGATGGTTCTCGGGGTTCTGAAATAGTTACAGATTTTACCAGAAGAATTACCTTAGCATTGGATTTGTCAGAGGAAGAGAAAGCATATATCCTATCTGATGATCCTGTCATATTGCTTGAAAGGTTATTTTTGAGTTCATTGAAATTTGACAATGAAATAGAATCAGCTGACTCAACACTGTGGAGGCGCGGACGTAGTTATATAAAGATAGTTTATGGAGACATCTTCAAATTCGGATTCGATAAGAGGAACAAAAGCAATAGAATCGTGGTAATACCAGTTAACACATCTTTTGAAACTAGAATATCTGATAATATGGAGACCAGTTGTTCTCCCTTAGTCTCTGCCGAATCGCTACATGGGGGTTTCCTCCAGAGGCTTTATCTGAAGCAAATGTCACCTGACGATATTTCATCACGCATCTCAGCAAATCTATATACAAACAATCTCGCCGAAACCTGCGATATTGCACACAATTTACCTATAGGGACCATCGCATCACTTCAATTCGGCAAATGCATTTTTTACCTTCTTGCGGTCTCAACATTTGATGCGGACAACGTTGCACACAGTAGCCGTGATGATATAGCAATCGCAATTGATAAGTTAGCTGAGTATTATGACAAAAAAGGATTAGGATATGATATGTATGTCCCTCTAATGGGAACAGGCCTTTCGCGGGCATACTTAAGCAACCAGGACTCATTCGATATCATTTGTGGGTCGCTGTTGCGAAACAAAGAAAAACTCCAAGGTAAAATCAACATAGTCATTTTACCAGAGATTTCTTCGACTATTAACACAGGAGGATTTGAGCAATAATGACATATAGAACTAAGACTTATATTGCTGGCGATTGGACAGGAGACGAGAACCTAATTAACCAACTATACAAGTGGAACCAGAGTGAATACTGGGGGCTTCACTTCATTGATGCTCATGAGCTTACAAGCTCAAGAGATTCAAGCAAGCCTTGCAGCATAAAACGTTCTCTTTCAACCCGTCTGGATGCTTCAAAGACATTCGTTTTAGTGGTGGGATCCAATACCCTCGGTCTGACCAAAGGAAGTTGCCGATGGTGCAGCAGCTATGATTCCTACCATTCCAGATGTCATGCCGGAGGTAATGTGGATTACAGAAGCTTTGTGGATTATGAATGCGAAAAAGCAAAGCGTGATAATCTAAAGATAGTAGTATTATATAATTTCGCAAATATCTATAAAGACAAATGTCCTGAGTCAGTACGATACACCGGGCAGCACCTAGCTGCATATTATTACAGCAACGGACAAGCTTATTGGAATTATACAGCTATTAAAAACGCCATCATGTATTGAGGTCATAGAAACATGGGGCTCTTTGAGGCATCGTTGATGCTTTGCACGTATCGTTTTTTTAGACAGAATGAGAAGATTATTTTGCGCTATTTTGAGGAAAGTTTGAGGAATGGATGGGATGATGTCGCTGAACCTCCTCTCTTTACTGGGTTTCAGGCTCTGCACCAGACTTCGAGCCCCTGATCATCCACCAAAAAAGCGGATATCGAAAGATGTCCGCTTTTGTTATCCCATACATTAACCACATCAACTCTAGTCTTCTATCTCTTCATAGTAGTAAGAGTAATCAATGCCTTTAATGAATATCTCTCTGTCGTCGATTTTTTCCGTAAGAGCATTTGAAATCAATTCTTTTATCTTTGTAGAGTCGAGCGGACTTAACTCCATGGCGTTCAGATAATCGCGTTTGTCGATCATCTGCCAGTCTACACACTTTCCGATACGCTCTTTAAGGAGCATATCCAGCCATACTCTTGTTGCCCTTCCGTTGCCTTCCATAAACGGATGAACTATATTCATCTCAACATATTTATCCAGTATTTCATCTTCCGTTGAATCCGGCATCGATTCTATATCCGTAAATATCTCATTAAAAAAAGTGCAATTGGCGAATGTGAATCCTCCTTTAGAAATATTCTTATCTCTTACTTTACCGGCAAAATCATACAATCCCTCAAATAGGTATCCATGGATTTGCTTGAGCCCTTTAATTGTCCCAACCTCCACATCATCGAGAATAGAATTCTCATACAGTTCATATGCTTTTCTTTTGCTCTGCTCATCAATAGGATCTGCCATACCTCTTATCCAGTCCAGGATAGGCTTTTGTCTTTTCACCGGCAGGACAAATACTAATTCCCTTACACCTTTTTCATTAAGGCAATCGGTATTGTATCTCTTTCCATCCTCTGCAGTGAGTTTCAGTTGTCTGCAAAACGCAACTAACTCAGGATTTCGCTTTTTTGTTGTATTCCAATACACTCTGGCATTATTACTCTCAACAAAAGCAGATATCAAATCGGTAGCTGCGTACCACCAGCTCGAGGTCTGGTCGTCCCATCTCGCTCTGACAGGGACTTTATTAAATAATCTGATTGAAGCCTTTGTTTTCATATTGAGATTATACCAACAAAAAGCTCAGTTGTCTGCAGTTTGTAGACAACTGAGCTTTTTGATTACAGTGATGGTTACACTTTGAATGCGGACACCCTGCGGACAGCGTGTACTCCTTTAATTTCAACGTATTGAGCGATTCATAATTTTTGTTATTGTCGCATTCGAGCCCCTGATCATCCACCAAAGATAATCCGTAAACCTTGTAAATAAAGGCTTACGGTTTATTCTTTTGTCAGGCTACAGAGATTTCGGCGTTTCCACAACAAGGTGTTCCTTATAAACAGGGCTCCTGCCCAATATCAAGCATATAGGGGCAGGAGCTTTCTTCGGTATCAATTAGTGTTGAGAGGGATATTTTGATACCTTTTTTATTTTGTTATATCGATTGGCGTTCCATACTTTTTGGATATCTTGATAGCCCTTTCTTCTGCAAACTTCGGCACTACCTGTGTATAGCCGGTCTCGAGAGGATACATCACTGTCGCCTCCGGATTGTCTCTTTCAAGCTTGATCGCGTCGAATTCGCATCTTGTGGTGCAGAGTCCGCATCCGATACATCTGTTGACATCTACCGTGGTAGCTCCGCACTTCAGGCAACGGTCCGCTTCAGCTTTGACTTGTTCTTCTGTCAGGAGCTCTCTCAGGTCTTCGAATGTCTTAGTCGGATCACCGTCTCTGTGGCCAGGTTTCTGCCTTGGTGTGTTGTCATAGCTCTCAACGAAAATGTCATCTCTATCAAGTTCGATGATCTCTCTGAGGTCACGGCTGAGAGTAAGTCTGGTCGGACCCTGCTCTGGATGGACGTATCTGTTGAGGGAATCTGCGACTGCTCTTCCTACTCCGATAGCATCGATAGCGAACTTCTGACCTGTCACGATGTCGCCGCCTGCAAAGATGTCTTCTTCTGCAGTCTGGAGTGTTACAGGGTCTACGATGATAGTTCCGTTAGGGTTGAATTCTACCTTTGTGCCTTCAAGCATTCCCTTGAGATCCGCCTTCTGGCCTGTGCAGTAGAGTACTGTTGTGCACTCAAGCTCAGTTGTCTCGCTGTCATCAAACTTAGGGTCGAATCTGCCCTCAGCGTTCTTAACAGACAGGCACTTCCTGAACCTGATGCCGCACACCTTGCCGTCCTTATTGAAGATCTGTACAGGGCCCCAGCCGCCGTTTACGCTGATGCCTTCTTCTTCGCACTCTGCTCTGTCTTCTTCGCCCATCGGAAGCTCGTCATAAGCTTCGAGAGCGTACATATATACCTTGTCGGCTCCGGATCTTACTGCTGTCCTTGCAACGTCAGCTCCGATGTTTCCGCCGCCGATAACTACGACATTGCCGCTAAGCTTAGCAGCCTGCGGAAGTTCGCCCTTCATTACAGCGACTTCATCCTCGTTGATGATGCGCATGAAGTCGATACCGCTCATAACTCCTTCGGCGTCTGCACCTTCAACAGCAAGCTTGCCGCCGCTCTGGAGTCCTGCTGCGATGTAGAAACCCTTGTAGCCCTGATCTCTGAGCTGCTGGATAGTAACATCTTTGCCTACCTCAACGCCTGTCTTGAACTCAACACCCATTTCCTTCATGACTTCGATCTCAGCGTCTACAACGTCCTTCTCGAGTCTGAAAGTAGGGATTCCGTATCTCAGCATGCCGCCGAGAGCTTTCTGCTTTTCAAATACCGTTACAGGGTAGCCGCGCTTTCTGAGATAATATGCTGCCGAGAGTCCACCAGGGCCTGCTCCGATGATGGCGATCTTGTACTCATCGCCCCAGAGTCCGCCGTATTCTCTGCTGCACTCAGGAACGAATCTGTTCTCTGCGTTGAGCTCCTGTGCTGCGATGAATTTCTTGATCTCGTCAATAGCAACAGGCTTGTCGATAGTTCCTCTTGTGCATCTGTCTTCGCATCTTCTGTTGCATACAGCTCCGCAGACTGCAGGCAGCGGGTTGTCCTGCTTGATCAGCTCGAGAGCTTCTCTGTAGCGGCCTTCGCCTGCCATCTTGACATAGCCCTGTACTGACAGGTTGGCCGGGCATGCAGCCTTGCATGGTGATGTTCCGGTTTCGTAGCAGTTGATCTTGATGTCTTCTCTGTAGTTCTTATTCCATGCCTCAGGACCCCATGGCTCCTCTGAGTACAGTACTGCCTTAGGATATTCAACTTCCTGGCCGTTCTTTTTGCACAGCTTCTGGCCGAGTTTGGCAGCGCCTACAGGGCAGACCTCTACGCACTTGCCGCAGGCAACGCACTTGCTGTGGTCAACATGAGCACGGTAAGAAGAGCATGACAGGTTCTGAGTGTTGAAGAGCTGCGATGTTCTGAGAGCGTTGCATGTAGCCTGACCGCAGTTGCAGATACCGACTACCTTATCTTCGCCGTCAACGTTGATGATCTGGTGGACATATCCGGCCTTCTCAGCCTTCTCGAGGACTTCCATAACTTCCTCATATGTTGCATATCTTGCTTCCTTGCCGGACTCAACAACATATTCTGCAAAGTCACCGATCGCGATACACCAGTAATCTTCAAGGTTCTCTCCGCCTTCGCCTCTCATCCTCTGCTGCTTTCTGCATACACAGGTTTCCAGAGCATATTTATCCGACTGTTTTAGCCAGTAAGATATTTTCTCCAGCGGCACAGCCTCATTTTTGGCTTCAATAGCCTTCTCTACAGGTACTACGTGCATCAGACCAAGGCCCATCGGAACCATCTGCGCAGTACGTGTAAGAGGCATCTGTGTTAAATAATTGAAGAAAGACGCAATCTCAGGGAACTTGTCGGTATTCTCCTTGCTCATGAGAATATACTCACCGGAACCGACTACCCATACCGGTATGAAGTACTGTCTCTCTTTTGCTTCATTCTCGCGGTCGAATTCCAGGATTCCCTTGCGACTGCATGATTCAGCAAGCTCTCTGGCCTTTTCGACCGACATATTATTGCGTTCTGCCAGCTGCTCTGCAGTCAGTTTTACGACACGTCTCTGACCGAATGACAGTATGAATTTCACCTCTTCTTTAGAAAAGAGCTTGTCTATCATCCAGAAGTCAGGATCTTCACCGCATATATTCGCCGGGTCCTGAAGCATCGGATCCATGCTGATAACAGCTACCAGTTGCTTAATAAGTTCCTCTTTTTCAGGGTCATCACACTTATAATCCAATGGCATATAATCCCGTTCATTGTACATGGTCTTTGCCATCATCTCTCTGTCGAGCATAATTTCTCTCCTCTCTCCTCAAGATACATTATCTCTATAAAAATAGTATTTCACCGCCAATTGATGAGCAAACCTGATTGTGATAGGATTATCCCACTACGGGGGATAATGACATGGGTAGGTGCTTTCCTGTACGGAGGAGAATCTCATGGAAATAATGCAGCTAAAAGAATTTACGATGCTCGTCAAAACACTCAGCTACAGTGAGACAGCCTTTCGTCTGAATGTGTCCACATCTGCTTTAAGCAGGCATATACAGCAGCTTGAGGATGAACTTGGTGAAAAACTATTTGTCAGGACGACCCGCTCCATTGCGCTTACGAAATTCGGTACAGTTTTTCTGCCTCATGCAATAATGATGCTGCAGGACTACGATGACTGTATGTCTGCTGTCGATCAGTATAAAAGCGTGCAGAGTTCTTCTTTCACATTGGGAACTTACTATTCTGTTGAGGAGTATGATCTTTTATACATTGTGGGAAGCTTTCGGGAAAAGAATCCGCAATACAATCCGATCCTGAATATTGGGACTATGGACGAGCTGGAGCGTGGTTTCCTTAGCAAAGTCTTCAATGTATATACCGCAATAAAAAACCCTGCCATAAAAGGGCAGAAGTTTGTTAAAGTCGGAGACTGTGTTATCAGAGCCGTTGTCAGCAGTAATTCTGAGTTATCAAAAAAGAAAAGTCTTGGATTAGCTGATCTTGCTGATATACCTCTTTTCGTTCCGGGGAGAGACACTCCATATTTCAAGGAAATCAAATCCGCGTTTAATACTGCAGGAATCGCAGCGAATTTTTCGCTTTTCGGGAGATTCGAAGACAGTATCCATCTCATAAGAAGCAATGTTGGCGTCGGACTCTTCCAGTTCATAGCCGGTGATACTGTCATCGCGGATGGACTTAAGATGATTCCTCTTGATCCTCAAATCATTTTCGAATATGGCCTCGGGTACCGGGATAATCTGTCTGTAGGGGAGCAGGCTTTCGTGCAGCATATCCGCGATTACGCAAAGACCAGAAATGTCTGAAAAAGATTCCTTTGAGTACTTTTTGCAAAAACACTACAGCAAAACACCTGACCGGTCTCAAGCATACCAGTCAGGTGTTTTCTATGGTTGCAACTTATCTTGAGATGGATTAATTGGTTTCATCGGCATCGACAATCACAAATGACGTTATGTAGTACGTGTTTTTCGGTGCTTCAATCCCCGGGTTGCAATCAACGAAGCTTCCTTTGACACCTTTTTCCTTCATAATCAGATGTAAGTGGCATATGGCTATTCCGACATCGATCTTCTGAACATCACCAAGCGGACTAGCCTTCATGCTTTTTTCTTCATAGAAGTGTACCTTATTGCCACTGACCACCGCTCTCCATGGCTGTTTGTTGCCTGCGGACGGAGCCCATCTTGCCATTTCGAGGGCTTCGGCAAATACACCCGCTTTATCTTCGGAAAGTCCTTTTCCGAAATCACCGTCAAAGAACACTTCATCGAAAGCAAGCCTCTTGTCAGCTTTAAGGGCCTTCCTCATCGTTTTTTCCAGAAGCGTCTGCTTATCCGAAGGATATCCAACAGGGCTGGCGAGCGGAAAAACCTCGTTCTCCTTAAGACCCATCACCTTCTCAAATGCTTCCCTACTGAGCGACGCAGCAAGCATCACCGTGCCTAAGCCAAGAGATTCAGCATATAAACAGGCTTCTTCGAAGCTGTAGCCGAACGCGACTTCATAAAGATCCTCTCTGGCTACTTTGGCTGCGAGATATGTGTTTTCTCCTTTGATTACAGGACTTGAAAGCCCGTTTTCCGAAGCATCAAGGATCCGAAATTCGATCGGCACATTCCAGGGATTGTCAGTATTTCTTACGTGTTCTTCCAGTTTTGCTTTGTCTTCTGCCTTAAGCGGCTCGCCATTGAAGGTCCTGATGCTCCTTCTGTTTTTTATCATTTCTTTAGCAGAGTATTTCATATCCTTTTCCTCCATCCCTTACTATTCCTCTTACCATGCGTTTCCATCATCTATGACCTCGAGCTCAGGAGCCAGTGGTGTCTCATTCAGCACAGTCCTCATATACAAATTCACTTCATCACGCATAGCCTGTCTGGAAGCCTTTCTTGTGTCGAGAAGTGAATGTGTGACCCATACGATTTTTATCCCGCGCTCAGCCGCTCCTTCTTCGTAAATGCCGTGGTAACCTGTCATAGCTTTGCAGGCGATCTGCTCATACATGATTATCATGTCGCATCTGTATTCCTCGCAGAATCTCCATACGTCCTCAACGCCAAGCCGGAATCCTCCTTCCGACCTGTTGCGCATCAGCATTTTGACATGCAGATCCGCAAGATCGTAATATGCCTGCTCCCGATTCTCAGGTGTATCTTCATCAGCATATATGGATGTCGAAGTGAGATTCATGAAGTGTGTTATAGGCACAATGCCCCAGCATTCGATAAGCCAGTTTGGGAAATTGGTATAGAATTCTCCCTGCACGCCCCATACAAGTGCCCTGTGCCTGACTTCGCTGCACATGATATCCCGGTGTTTATAACCTTTATACATCAGCCTGCGGATGTTCTTTTCAACTTTGACAAGATCTTCAAGTCTGCCGTTGAGCATCCTTGTGTAATATACCTCACGATGCAGAGCGTAATTGTTCTCGGGCAGCTGCGGATAGTCCGTCTTCTGCATATCAAGGATCTCAAGAAAGCTGCGTGTCATTTCATTGAACATTTTCATATTGTGAAAGTATGCTGCCCAGTCCCACTTTGATCCGGTCTGTTTTTCTATGAACGCAATCGCGTCCTTTATCTCATCTGCGGCATATTCCATTACAAGCTCATCTTCTATGTGCTCAGGCGCAGCAAGCGCAAACGAAGGCTTACCATAGAACATGTCCTCAATGCTGTTTCCCATCAGGGATGTGTCGCATGTTGTGTTGCAGTGTATCATGCAGTTTCCTATATCCGGAAAATCCTGCTCTATTGCGACACCCAACTCTGCTTTAGGCATGGTGCATACATCACCTGTGATCCCATACTGCTCTGCAACATCTATATAGTAATGAGCAGAGTGCTGCGAGACCGCCGACCGGGCAAACACCGCGCACATCTGCGGACAGCTTCTGTTAAGATCTGGAAACCCGAAGCTTAGATGCTCCATCATGTTCTCATCAAATACAACGATCTTATCGCTCTTTTTCTTATCTCCACCGATTCGCTGATCCGCTTCAAACATGATAGTCAGCGCGCTGATGATCTGCTTAACGATATAGTCAAATTCCGTATGCCCTATTCGCAGCTGGTTGCCTCTGAGTCCGTCCACGGATCTATCCAGCAAATCGATCGCAGCGATATAGTCGTGCATCCACCTGTATCTCAGAAGGCCTTTTATGGATTGCGGCCTGATGATAAATCTTATGAGCCTCGTCCAGTTTACGCACCAGCGCGAATAATCATAAAGGGTATCAGCTGCTCCGCGCCACTCTCTGCGAGTCCTCGTCTTTCCGCCATTGTACAGATTGCCGGGTGAAACGGCGCCAACTCTCTTTTTCTTACGCATGTTTCATCCCCTTCCTCAGTCTTTTGATCTCGGTACTCTCTATGAATGCCTGCACTCTTGTCCTCAGCTGTCCGGACATGCCTGAGCTATACGGTCTGTCCATTGAAAGCACCGGGATGTCATACTTCTCCGGTATTATGTGAGCAATGGCAGCCCTTTCGTATGGCCAGAAGTTGCAGAAATTCATCTGCTGAACGATGATCCCGTCGGCATTGTATTCCCGAACAAGCTCAGCAAGATAGTCCTTTCTCTGATCTATCTTGTTTCTGTCCATATGTCTCGGACACTGACAACGCTTTACATATTGCCTGCATATAGATGTCAGGAGATCTTCCGATGCGTTATCCGCGCCGGATCCTGCTTCATGGCTGGGAAGACTGATCTCCATTCTGTCGGGAAATGAGCCGAAGCAATACCTGTCAGCTACCACAAGGGCCCCTGTACTTTCTATCATTTTTATGAAATCCGGATCATCCACCTCGCTTCCAGCCACAACGACTCTGATCCTGAACGCGTCTTTAGGATCTGCTTCTCTCGTCTTAAGCTCTGCCAGAGTCTCCCGGAGTTTGCCTATCATGATATCATGCGGAGCTGAATATGTTGCAAGGCAGATCACGGCAAACTCATACCCGGTTATTACCGGATGCTCAAGCTTTCGGTAACTGCCGATCTCATTCAGAAGCGCGCACATCCTGTTATGTTCTTCTACAGCCTTGAGTATCGCTTCATCCGAAACATCTATCCCGAATTCATCATGCAATCTGTCGAGGACTCTGGCCTTGCACATCCTTGCAAGATGCCTTACCGCATTCTCATCGCTCTTGATCGGTGTGTCCACCCTGGCGACAAAAAACCTGCTGTTGCTGCTCCTGCAAATTCCCAGCTTATCTATATTATCTATGGCATCCGCCATCTGGCTGCAGGCATATGAGTCAAAGACACAGTCGAGGAAGTTATATCCTCCGTCGAAACACATCTCTACGATCGCCCGGCAATACTCACAGTTGAGGCTCGTCATATAGTAAGTGCCAACATCCATGGATGAAACGCCCGGAGCTCTCATTCGTACTGAAACACAGCCCGGCAGATCAAGCAGTACCTCCGGAAGTTGATTGCAGTTGTAGCCTATCATCAGGCGTCCGTCTTCACGGGCTGCCCTGAGGCAGTCATTATCTGTTCCGGCGATAAGCTCTTCATAAAATGTAAGAGTTTTGAGGTCTTTCATAATAGGTTTTGCTCCGATTTCTATACGACAGCAATACTCCTGACCGATCTCAAGCCTCAGTCAGGAGTTTATATGGTTGCAACTTATCTTGAGAGGGATAAATTGGTTCCACTGAAATTGAATTGTTTGAATTCAGTATATTTAGTGGTAAAATCTCAGTAAATTCATATATCTGTTAAAACATGCATTATTTCGCAAACTATTTATTTTATGAAGCCGCGTGTTAATATAGGAGAACTTTATGCAAAAGAAAAAGAGCTCAAAAGAACTCCTTCGCGAATCAGCGATAGAACTGTTCAGCAAATACCCTGTCGACAGAGTCTCTGTCAATATGATATGTGAATACTGCGGTGTCAGCCAGCGGACATTCTACAATCACTTCAGGGATAGGAACGATCTCATCGCCAAGGTGTATACAGCAATACTTGATGAAGTCGAGCTTCGTAATGGTGAATCCCGGACTCTGCACGATTATATCTGTGCTCTGGTTCAGGGCATCTGCGATAACAGCGACTTCTATGTTAATATAGTCAAATATACCGGCCAGAATAATTTCCGCCTAAGCATTTTTCAGCCTCTCAAGGACTGCATCTGTAAACTGATCACAACGGTATTTCACGATGAGATCACGGAAGAATTACTGGTTGCAATCGACATATACCTCTTCGGCTGTATCGGCTATATGGAACACAATCTGCTGATCAATAACGTCATCCCGGCATCAGCAACGATTCCGGCTTTTGAAAAACTGATGCCGCCTTCGCTTGTGAAGTATCTTTAGAGCTTATGGTTACACTTATTGTTACACTTTGAAAAAGGGACACCCTGCGGACGGCGTGTACTCCTTTCATTTCAACATATTGAGCAATTCATCATTTTTGTTATTGTCGCATTCGAGCCCCTGATCATCCACCAAACAACGAGCCTTGAGATCACAATGATTTCAAGGCTCGTTGTTTTTATCGCTGCAGCGATCAGGCTGCGATGCAGATACAGCATAGCATCGCCATCATGCTTTATTGAACTTTTCCTTACCCTGTTTGCATCTCGGGCACTTCCAGTAATCAGGCAAATCTTCAAATTCTGTGCCGTCATGCTCTGCAGGGTCATAGACATATCCGCAGATGGAGCAAACATATTTTCCGGACGCTTTTGCATCAGTGAAGTCGACTTCTGCAAGGATAGTAGGAACAGGATCGTCCAGATCCATCACTCTTTTCGCCTCAAGGTTTTCATAACCCTGCGGTGTATGTGTGCCCATATAGACCGTCTTATGTTCGCTGACGAACTCGCGTACCATGTCAAGCGTCTCGCGGGCTGCCTGCTGATCATCATACACGATCGACAGTTTATTCTCGTACAGAGCTTCGTCTACATATGTTATGTCGCCCTCAAACATATAGAACAGGCCATCATTTTCAGCAATCACAAGGCTGTTGCCATTGGTATGTCCTTTTGCCCTGATGAGATAAATGCCATCCACGATCTTCTGTGACTCCGGGAAGTTGTAATAGGCACCATCAGTAAAACTGACAGGGACGATATTGCCGATCCCCTGCAACTCATCTGCCGACACCTCTTCTTCATTCACAAAGATCTCTGCATTTGGGAAAGCACGCAATTCACCGGAATGATCTCCGTGTTTATGCGTGAGCAGTATCTTTGTCACCTGTTCAGGTTTGTAGCCCAAACCTGCAAATGCTTCCATATAGCTGCAGATGTCTTTTCCTGTATACAAAAGACTTGTCTCATCCGGCACCTCTTCCGGTGTGCCTGCAGGAAGCCCCGTATCTACAAGTATGACCTCGTCACCGGTGTCGATCAGATAGTTCTGCAGACTTCCGCGATATCTTACTTTTGAATCAAACTTCTCAGGTCCTTCTTCTCCTCCGAAAACGAATGGCTGCGAATAAAACCCGCCTGTCCTGAACTTTACTGCTTTGATCTCCATTTCGATCCTCCTTTATTAAGCCAAGTCAGCGTCCAATTCAAATGCCTTCTGCATTCTTTATATTCTGTGTGCATATATCCATTTTAGCACATCGTCCTGACTCATGCTGCCGTCAGCTACGCCAAGTCCCAATGCAATGATATCTTCGTCGCTTGAATCTATGTGGATCCCATTGAGTTCCAGAAAGCTGATCATAACATAAACGCCTATTCGCTTGTTACCATCAACGAATGCATGATTCGAAACAAGCGAGTAGCCTAGTTTTGCAGCTTTTTCCTCTTTTGATGGATACAATTCAACACCATCAAAGGTTGCAAATGCACCTTCCACTGCAGAATCAAGCAATCCTTCATCTCTCAATCCAATACTGCCTCCGGTTGCTTCTGCCATCAGCTGATGGAGCAGTTTGATTTTTTCACTGCTGATTTTCGTCATTTTGCAAGCTCCTTAAAGGCACCCAGGTATTTATTCAAGACCCTTTTAGCAACGATCTCTATTCTTTCATCTTCTGTAAGGTCAAGTAAATAATCGCTGTTTTCCATATTTACGACCAAGTATTTGGGCCTATTGTTCTTGAAGACGACGGCTTCGCCATTACGGTCGACAGCACGCGCAACAGCAGAAAAATTCTGATTTGCCTGAGTCATCGAAAAGATCGTATCAGTGTTGATAAGCATCGTGAGTCTCCAATCAATTTGTACTATGAATATATCCTATATTTATTATATTTGTACGGATTCTATTGTCAATACTATGGTTACACCTATTGTTACACTCCTAAGAAGGGACACCCTGCGGACGACGTCAACTCCTTTCTTTTCAACGCTTAGAGCGATTAAGGAAATCAGATAATATCGCATTCGAGCCCCTGATCATCCACCAGAAAAGCCTTGAAACATCGAAGTTTCAAGGCTCTTTTGTTTATCTGATTGTATCGACCGCAACGACTTTGCCGAAACTCCTGCTGCTGTCAAGATATGCATGAGCTTCCGGTATCTGATCAAGTGTGAAAACCCGTTCCGGTCTTACATCAACGTCATATTCTTTTATATAATCCAGCATCTCCTGAAGTCTGCTGCTGTCTACATTCCCTGAATAGAAGCTGGTCAGATAGCCATTTGCAGGGAGTTCAAAGATCGGATCAAAATCATTCAGATACCACTCTCCTCCAAGCTGACCTGTGCTGCATACTATTCCGGCTTCATTCATATGGGCAAAAGTATCCTTCAATGTCGCCGGACCTATGAGTTCGAGCACCTTGTCAAAACACTCCCCGGTTTCCAGTTTTCCATCTGTTTCGAGTATCACCTCATCATACCCGGCAGCAAGCATCATCTCTGTCTTTTGTGCGCTGCGCGAGCTTCCCGCAACATGCATGTCTGGGAACCTGGATTTGACAAGCCTTAGGAATGCAACGCCGACTCCGCTTGTGCCTCCGCGCACCAGCACCCTGTCTCCTTCTTCGATTCTGAGGTTTTTAAAGGAACCATATGCTGTATAGTATGTCTCGGGAATAGCCGCAAGGATATCCCATGGAAGATCTGTTTCGACCGGATAGATCTGATCATTCGGCAGGAGCGTGTATTCTGCGTAGCTTCCGTCGAATTCTCTTCCCATCTCTCCCATTATCGAGATGATACGCTGACCGGCAGGCAGCCTGTCTTCATCAGTGCTTTTTTCGATTATACCTACACATTCTATCCCGAGGATCCTTGGAAACTTTACAGTCGGAGACAATCCGTTCCTTGTGAATATCTCAGAGTGATTGATCCCGCGTCCCATTATCCTTACAAGGGACCATCCCGGCTTTACATCGGGAGTCGGTACTTCAGTGTATATCAGTTTTTCCGGACCGCCCAGCTCGTAAATCACTACAGCTTTCATGTTGACCTCACATTCTGTTTTCTACGAGTTTAAGCAATCTGTTGATGATAATCGCCAGTCCGGCGGAAAGGATGCTTCCCCACAGTATCTTGGCGGTATGTATGGTCCTGAGGCCTTCCAGAAGCAGCACCCCCAGGCCTCCGGCATTGATCGCTGCAGCTATCGTTCCTATGCCAATCGTCGACACTACCGCAAGACGTATGCCTGCGAATATAGCTTTTCGTGCAAGAGGCAGCCTGATTTTGTAAAGGATCTGCATGTCCGTCATGCCTATACCTTTTGCCGCTTCGCATGCCGCAGGATCTGCCTCTCTCAATCCTGTTGTGAAATTTCTCAGCAGCAGGTACTGATTATAGAGCGTGAGTACGAAAATAGCGGAGGTCCTCCCAAGGCCTGTGACAGGGATAAGAAGCGCGAACAAAGCAAGTGAAGGTACTGAATATACGACAGCGAGTACGTTGTTCATTACCCTTGATACCCTCTCCGAGCGCATTGCAATAACAGTCAGCACTGAAGTGACTGCAATTGAGATCACCAGAGTTATCAGCACAAGTTCAATGTGCTGCAGCAGAGGCTCTATTACTTTGTCCGGATGTCTTTTGAAATATTCGATCATTCTTCGTTCTCTGTCCAGAAGTGTTCCTGACTTCTGGCCGATTCTATCAGTGTACTGACGAAATCATCCGCCGGGTGTCGGGCGATCTCATGGGGTTCATCAAACTGCAGCAGTCTGCCTTCATTCATTACCATTACTCTGTCGCCCAGTTTAAATGCCTCATTGATGTCATGCGTAACAAAAAGTATGGTCTTTCCAAGTTCGCGATGTAATCGCATAAGTTCATTCTGAAGATTGAGCCTTGTGATCGCATCGATCGCGCCGAAAGGTTCATCCATCAGCATGATATCCGGGTCAAGTACAAGTGCCCGCGCAAGTCCTACTCTCTGCTGCTGACCTCCTGACAATTGATGCGGATATCTGTCTCTGAACTCCGAAGGTTCAAGACCGACCAGGCTGAGAAGTTCATCTGCCCTGTCATCTATCCTCTTCCTGTCCCACTTCATAAGAGCCGGGATCGCTGTAATATTGTCCCGGATAGTCATGTGCGGGAAAAGACCGACCTGCTGTATCACATATCCCATGCTGCGTCTGAGTTCGACCGGGTCAACAGAGGAAATATCTTTTCCTGCCACCATTATCCTGCCACTGTCAGGGTCATAGAGTCTGTTTGTCAGCTTGAGTAAGGTCGTTTTACCGCAGCCTGAAGAACCGAGGATGGTAATGAACTCGCCCTCCCCGATCTCCGCACTTACATGATCGACAGCATAGCCTTTGCTGCTTTCAAACCTTTTGCATACTTTGTCATAAATGATTACAGACATATGCGCTTTCCTTATCTATTTGATGCTCTCCCAGTATTCGAGAGCTACATCCTCGTATTCCTCTCCGTCTATATCCACTTTCGCATTGAGCTGCGTGACAGTCTCCGTGTCAAGCGTCGCAGATACGGCATTCAGCACTTCTGCGATCTCCGGATACTGCTCAAGCACTTCATTCCTGACTATCGGCGCCAGGTTGTATGGCGGCCACATATGCTTGTCATCTTCGAGCAGAACAAACTTGTCTGTCTCCGTAAGCCTGGCTTCAGTCGTATAAGCCGGAGCTACATCTGCTTCATCGCTGTCTACGACTTCCCACTTGAGGCCGTTGTCATATATTTTTGACGATTTCCAGTTGAATGGTCCGTAAACCTTGGTCAGTCCCGGGATCCCGTCATCTCTCTCATCGAATTCGCCCTGAGAAGCAAATCTCAGCTTGTCCGCATTGGCCTGCAAATCGGAAATCGTTGTGATTCCGTATTCATCGCTTGCTCTTTTCGCAACGAAGAGCCCCTGTCCGTCGTTAGCTTCCGCATAATCGAGCCAGGTGATGCTGAACTGCTTGTCGTACTCATCCTTTACTGTATTGTAGACTTCATCCTGATCAGTCAGTGCTTCCTTCTGCAGTATGGAAATCAGCCCGGTACCTGTATATTCAGGATATATATCGATCTCGCCGCTTGTAATACTTGTATGGACAACTGATCCTGCTATATTCATTTTTCTCTCTACAGTGAACCCTGAGTCTTCCAAAGCAAGAGCATATATCTCTGCAATGATCTCATTCTCGGTAAAATCCTTGGACCCGACGATCACACTCTTATCTCCGCCGGATGTAGTATCACTGCCTCCGCACGCAGCAAGTGAAAGTGCCATTACAGCTGCTATAATTACAGCAAACAGTCTTCTGTAGTTTTTCATCTCAAGTTTCTCCCTTTTTACACGTATTTATATTTCATGATCCTTCTGGACAAGGCATCAAACACCCCGCCTGCAGCAAGTGACAAAACGGCAGTCAGCACACCGCCCAGCACGAGCAGATCAGTTCGGTTGAGTCCGAGGCCGGTAAATATTATCTCCCCAAGGCCTCCGGCACCTATCTTGGCTGCAAGAGTCGTGCTTGCGAAAACCTCGACCAGCGCTGTCCTCACTCCTGCCAGTATCATAGGCATCGCAGCAGGTATCCTGACTTTGTGTAATATTTCTTTATCTGTCATCCCTATTCCCATGGCTGATTCGATCATGAAGTCAGGTACGGTCCTGAATCCCACGATCGTATTCAGCAGGATCGGCGGCACGGCAAGCACTGTCAGCGCCACGATCGTCGGTGCCAGTCCCGTGCCCATTACAGGTATGAGAAGTATCAGGAACGCAAGTGAAGGCACGACTCTGAGCATCTCAAACGGAGCAGAGACTATGAGTTCTGCTTTCTCAGACCGCGAGGCCAGGTATCCGCACGGTATGCCGATGACGGCGGCGACCAGCAGCGCAAAAAGGCTGATGCCTGTATGCGTCGCTATCTGCCCCAGCAGCTGCATTGTATGTGTTGATATGTATTCAGCTATGCCTGTTATCATGCTTGTGATCCGTTACTTTCTGATGATAGCCTGTACAGGGCAGTTCTCATAACATCTGCCACAGTGAAGGCAGTTATTCTGTCTTATGACATATAGCTGCCCGTCATCTATCGCCTTCTGTGGGCATCCTGTGCTACACGTCCCGCAGCCTATGCACTCGTTTGTGATCTCGTAGCCTTTCTCAGTTACCTCCCCCGGACCAAATGAGAACGATTCGCGCTCTATCGGCTCTGTCGCCAGGCAGAAGTATTCGCCTTCGCCCTCATACAGGCAGAAGACTTCCAGTATGTCCCTTGTATCACCCGGGTACACATTATTCATTGAAGGATTCTCAATGAATATCTTCTCCAGAAGCTCCTGTCCGGCATTCGCTACCTTGCCTCTGACTCTTACAGTCTCCCATCTATCATTCAGACCTGTAATAGCAACATAGCGGTTTTCCATCAGCTCTCTGTAAAAATCTTTGCCCCGGGCTGTCAGGAAATACAGTCTGTCGCCTTCATCATCACTTTCGACCAGCATGGTATCGATGATGCGGAGCCTTGGCAGCCCGTCTTTACCGACAGTTGCCATCGATGTATCCCTGATGTCACGCAGTATCTTAAAGCAATCTTTTGCTGTTCTCATTCAATACCTCCTCCTGTCCCTTCAATGCTGACAAGGCTCTCTATACCGTAGTCCAGGTCAGCTACTGTGTATCGCTTCATCTCCTGCTCCATTGCACTCTGTATATCGTCGAGCATGTCATCGAGAAGATTATGGATATTCCTGCCGACCGGGCAGTCAGGATTAGGATTACTGTGGAACCTGAAGAGTTTTCCATCCTCAACTGATTCCACCGCCCTGTAGATATCATAGAAAGTGATCTCCTCCGGATCCTTAGCAATCTCAGCTCCGCCGGATCCGCGCTGAATGTGCACAAGGCCTGCATTTCTCAGCTGTGCAAGAATATTCCTTATGATTACAGGATTCGTCTGAATGCTGCCGGCAAGGAACTCGCTGGTGATCTTATAATCCCCTCCAAATACGTCCATTGCAGCGAAAATGTGCAAGGCAATTGTAAATCTGCTTGAAATCTGCATGTTGTAACCTCCGCAGTTCTAACGTTAAGCACAATATAGCACCTGCTCGTTGTAATGTCAACGGTTCTAACGGGAGGTGATTGATCTTATGGATACCGGTACTATTCTAATCTCGGATCTCGATAGTCATCCTTATAGTCACTGGCATAAGGAGTATCATAAGTGTTATCGAAACAGGTATGGCTTACCGGGAAACGTCTTCCCGAAAGCTTTTTGTTAGGCCTGAAATCGCTTGCGGCATATCCTGCATACAGCATGCATAATATCTCGTAATTCTCTGGGATACCAAGCAGTTCGCGCGCCTTGTCCTTGTCAAAATAGCTGATCCATACTGTTCCCAGTCCGAGGCTTGCCGCCTCGAGCATCATGTGCGTAGTCACGATCGTGGCATCCACGCTTCCGCTGGATTCACCGCTTTCCGGATGCGACCAGCATACAGTTCTGTCCCAGCATACAATAAAAACCAATGGTGCCCCATAATAGAACACATTGTGCTCATCATCACCCTGGTTGCAGTTTTCATCTATTTCACGGTATTCCTCCCTGACCCCGAACGTGCAGAACTGTCTGACCTTGTCCAGCTGCTCCGGTTTGTCCAGCACAAGAATTCTCTGTGGCTGCGCATCCATCGCAGTCGGCGCCCATCTCCCCGCCTCCAGGATCTTATCGGTTTTTTCTTTTTCTACAGATTTTTTGTCGAACTGTCTTGTGGTTATTCTCATTTTGGAAATATCCATGAAATCCATTACTTACCTCCGTTGTTTCGCTTCAGTGTTTTATTGGTTCCGCGTTGAATAATTAAGTGTCTGAATGATAAAATGTTACAGATAGTTAACCATCAGCAATGCGGAGATACTCATGAGAGCACCTATCAGAAGATACACTGATGATAATAACACGCTTAGGGTCGAGACGTTCTATCACATCATTGCCGAGCCCGGCAAAAAGCCCTGGAGTTTTTCACTGCACAATCACGACGATCTACTTGAGATATCGCTGGTTGTTGCAGGAAAGGCATCTTTTGAATGTGACCGCATCAAATACACACTTGTACCCGGAGATCTTGTAGTTAAGAACGCCGGCGTGCTCCATTCCGAGCTTTCATCTCCGGAAGAAGGTTTTGAGCAGTACTGCCTGGGTATAAGCGGTGTCAAAGCTGACGGGATGCCTCCAAACACTCTTGTTCCGGAAGGTATCAGTCCGGTCATGCCTACAGGCAACGCATATGAATATCTGAAATCCATGACGGCATATCTGTATGAGATCAGTTCTGATAAAACCATTAAATCCTCTGAACTTACACGTCAGGCGATTGAGAACGAGCTGTCACTTATCAATATGATGATAATGAATGCTGTCGAGATATCCGAGCAGTCTTCACACAGCAAGCTGGTTGCGGATGTCATGGACTATATCGATTCACATGTCGCTGATTCGATGAGTCTGGACACTCTGGCCAAGCAGTTTTATGTCAGTTCATATCATCTCGCTCATAAGTTCAAAGATGAAGCCGGATGCACTGTCAATCAGTACATACTTAACCGCAAGCTCGGTGAAGCACAGGAGCGGCTTGTGTTCAGTACAGATCCGATCAAGCAGATCGCAGCTGACTGCGGTTATACCAATCTTCAGTACTTCTACTCAGTATTCAAGAAAAATACCGGTAACACTCCTGCAGAGATGAGGCACTATTACAACCAGATCCTTGCCCCATCCATATAACACCCGGGATAATACCGAGGGGATGCCTTCACAAGGCATCCCCTTTTTGTATTCATAAATTTTTTTAGTGTATTACAGATCTCTGCAGAGCAGAAATGCTTCTCTGATAGCATCTGCTGCTTCCTTGTGACCGTTGGCATCTCCGATCACACTGTATGCTACTCCGGCTTCCTTGAGAGGAGCTTCGAGCGGCTTGAACGGGTCACGTCCTGCTGCTACTACGATCTGGTCGCATGGCAGTGTCTTGACGTTGCCTTCTGCATCCTCGATAACAACACCTTCTTCAGTGATTTCCTTGACTGCTGTGTTGACGTACTTCTTCACGCCCCACTTGTCGAGATATCCGTTTATGTCGCACTTTACAGGGAATACCGCATCTGTTGAGATCTCGCCTCTCATTTCTACGACGCTGACATCTCTCAGCTCCTGAGCAAGGAAGTGTGATGTCTCTGATCCCACGAGAGCTCCGCCGATGACTACGACTTTATTGCCGTACCACACTTTTCCTGTCAGCACATCGCCAGGGTCCACGACTCTCGGATCATCCTTCAGTCCAGGGATCGGAGGTCTCTTGTTAGTCGCACCGGTTGCGAGTATTACGTGATCAGGTTCGAGCGCAAGAATGCTCTCTACTGTTGCTTCTGTGTTGTAGCGGATCTCTACTCCGAGCTTAGCGCACTGTGTTGTCTGCCATACGAGGAAGTCTGTGATCTCGCCCTTCCCCGGAGGGATCGATGCGAAGTAGAACTGTCCGCCATTGTGGTCTTCCTTCTCAAATACAGTTACCTTATGGCCCCTCTTGGCTGCGTAGATAGCTGCCTCAAGTCCGCCAGGGCCGGCACCTACGATAACAACGTTCTTCTTGATTTCAGCTTCCTTGACTCCGCCTTCATATTCATGTCCGAGCTCAGGGTTGAGCACGCATGTGATTGGCTGATCTGTCAGGAGAACACCGATGCATCCCACGTCGCAGCCGAAGCAGCGTCTGATGTCCTCGAACTTGCCTTCCTTGGCCTTGTTCGGCATCCATGGGTCAACGAGTGACGCACGTCCCATACCTACAAGATCTGCCTGGCCGGATGCGATGACTGTATCAGCCAGCCATGGATCGTTGATGCGTCCTACAACTGTTACAGGAACGTTTACTACTTCCTTGACTGCTCTGCCGTGCTCGGCGATCAGAGCATGTTCGCGGTATCCGCTCGGGATGTTCCAGTCGAAGGTCAGGTAGTTGCCCAGCGAAACGTGGATCATGTCTACTCCCGCATCCTCAACCATTCTTGCGATAGCCTTGGTGTCTTCTATTGTGAGACCGCCTTCAACAAATTCGCTTCCCGAGAGTCTTATATCGATGACGAAGTCCTTACCGCACTTTTCTCTGATGTTCTGGATGATCTCTCTGCAGAATCTCGTTCTGTTCCAGAAGTTTCCGCCGTACTCATCAAGTCTCTTATTCGAATATGTCGAGAAGAACTGAGTGATCAGATATCCGTGTGCTGCGTGGATCTGAACTCCGTCGAATCCCGCCTTCTTTGCTCTGAGAGCTGCATCGCCGAACTGCTGGACTACTTCCTTGACTTCTTCTGTTGTGAATGGTTCAGGCATCATATCGCTGAACGGGCAGGCTATCCTCGATGAAGATCTTGCCTTCTGCCCAGGGATAGCTCCTGTATTGGTCTGTCTGCCGCAGTGATAGATCTGAGCCAGGATCTTTGCTCCATGCTTATGCACTCTTGGAGGGAGTGCGCTATGGCTCTCGATCTGACCGTCATTCCAGAATCCTGCTGTTGCCTTGAATCCGTGACCGTTTGGCGCAATATTGTAATCCTCTGTGATGATGAGGCCAAAACCGCCCTTAGCTTTCTCTTCGTGATAAGCAAGCCACTTTTCTGTAGCTGTGCCGTCTTCATTACAATAGTCTGTTACCATCGGAGTAACGACCATTCTGTTCTTGAGTTCCATGCCGTTGATCTTAATAGGACTGAATACATGATCTAACATAATGCTCCTCCTTTAATCCATAAATTGCTTTTTTCTGATGGGTAAACTTTAACATTTATATTTATTACGGAATATTCCACATAATTGAGGATGCTGTTGTGATATCTTGCTGTTTTCATCATTAAAAAAAGCCGTTAGCCGGCCTGTTATTCCTCTGAATTCTCATATCTTGCTATTCGATTGTGAATAATTGCAGTTTGCTACGAGCCTGTTGACCATCTGACCTGCAGGAGTTAGAATATATGCAATGAAATATATCTTCAGGGCGAGGTGAAATTCCTCACTGGCGGTACAGTCCGCGAGCGATGCCTGCTGGCAGAGCACGAACCGGTGTGATTCCGGTACCAACGGTTACAGTCCGGATGGGAGAAGATCATAGATCGATTCGTATTGATCCATCGCCCTGGCTATTGCAGTCAGGGCTATTTTTCTCTCCTCCGCCCTGGTTGTCTGCATCCGTAAATTGCGGATCCGGAAACAATAAGGAGGATTTTTTATGAAAACGCGTTTTACCACTGAGAATCTTGCAGTCATCGCCATGCTATCAGCAGTAGCATTCCTGCTGGCATTCATCGAGATACCGATGCCTCTCTCGCCGCCATTCGCCATGATGGATCTGTCAGACCTGCCGGCAGTACTTGCAGCCTTTGCCATCGGCCCTGTTGCAGGAGTGATAGTAGAGATCATCAAGAATCTGCTCCAGGCTATGTCTTCGGTAACGGGCGGGATCGGTGAACTTGCAAACTGCCTCATGGGATGTGCTTTCGTCATCCCGGCGGGTATTATTTATCAGAGGAACAAGACTAAAAAAGGTGCACTGAAGGGCTGCCTTGCGGGAAGCCTTTCGATCGGTGTAGCCGCAGCTCTACTCAACTATTTCGTGCTGCTGCCGATGTATGAGATGTTCATGCCTATCGATCAGGTCATCGCAGCTTTCGGTGAGATCCTGCCGTTCATCAGGACCAAATTCGATGTATGCCTGTATAACGCCCTTCCGGGCAACATCTTCAAAGGCCTTGTAATATCACTTTTCGCAATGCTCATATACAAGCCGCTCTCACCTATACTTCACTATCAGAGAAGACAGGTGAAAAGAGCTTAATGATCAAAGAACCGGAGTTGAAATGGAAACCAGAGATTATCTTAAGCAGATCGTTGAGGAGCTGCATACCTCTGTAATGGCCACAGTAGATGCTGACGGTCATCCTGTTACATGCGCTATCGATATAATGGACTGGGAAGAGACCGGTCTGTACTTTCTTACCGCGAAAGGTAAAAGTCTATATGACCGTCTGACAGCTGACGGGCATCTTGCGATCACTCTCATGAAGGGCACTGACACCATGAACACTCTTGCTATATCTCTGAAGGGATGCGCAAGAGAACTCGGTCCTGACAGGCTGCCTGATCTTTTTATGAAAAATCCTTATATGAATGAAATATACCCAACGGAGGAATCCCGTCGGGCACTTACAGTGTTTCATATTTATAAAGGAACCGGTGAGTGGTTCAATATGGGCGGCGGTAATATCGAGCATCATGAATTCTCATTTGGCAGCGCTGTACTGTCTGAGGAGGGTTACTATATCACTGAAGACTGCACTAAATGCGGGACATGTATTGAAAGCTGTCCCCGCAGCGCGATCCGCATTCCTGAGGATGCGCCTGCTGCTGTTATCGATCAGGCTCATTGCATAAAATGCGGCAATTGTCTTACCGCCTGTCCTTTCAGCGCTGTTGCAAAAAGATGACATCATATTTTTTGAGGAAAGCTTGAGGAATGTATGGGATGATGTCGCTGAACCTCCTCTCTTTACTGGGTTTCAGGCTCTGCACCAGACTTCGAGCCCCTGATCATCCACCAGAAAACCGTTAGATTCACAAGGTCTAGCGGTTTTTATTCGCGTGAAAAAACCATTTGTGGCATACGATTGTTCGATAATTATGCAGATGTTTTAGTGTGGAAAGTGTTACACTTACTGTTACACTCCGAAAAACGGACACCTTGCGGACGGCGTCAACTCCTTTCTTCTCAACGCTTAGAGCGATTAGGGAAATCTGATAAATATCGCATTCGAGCCCCTGATCATCCACCATACGAAAACCGTAAACCTTACAAATGAAGGCTTACGGTTTTTTCTTATATCTGAGTTAATCAATATGGAAGAGACAATCGAGAGCTCTATCGGATCCAGCAAAAAGACTGCGAGTCAGTATAATCCGCAGTCTCTTCTAATCAGGAAATGAATACCAGTAAACCGGCATCGAAAACACGACTGCATCGCTTGACAGATTAATCTGTCACTTAATTATCTCTTATTTAATCGAAAGGCCGAGCTGATACGCATCTTCGAGTTCCTTCTTTCCTTCTGTATCTCCCGGCTGCGTCACAAATCCGCAAAGGACCTTGCCGAGGCTCTTCCATCCAATGTGTCTGCAGATGTTGTCATACCAGTACTCTGTCTCCGTGAAGCCGTTGCCCTCTGCAGCCATGATCAGCGCAGTCTCCTTCTTAGGGTTTCTGAAGTTAGGATTGCCCTCTGCAATTGCGAACAGTCTGTCAAAAGCGTTCTTCAGGAATCCGGAGATTGACCAGTAATACAGCGGCGAGGCCAATACTACTACATCTGCTTCCTGGTAGAGAGGATATATCTTGTCCATATCATCTCTCTGTACGCATGGATGATCAGGGTTCTTGCCGCCGCCCCAGCATCCCAAGCATCCATTGATCTTCATCGCAGACAGATGAAACTCTGTGACTTTATTGCCCGCCTCTTCCGCGCCGCGCCTGAATTCTGCTGTCAACGCTGATGTATTTCCTGTAGCCCTTGGGCTGCCGTTTAGTATTATGATATTTTTAGCCATAGTTTTTCCTCCTGAATATTTGACCTGCACATTGACTTACCAGCCTATGCAATGTAAATTATATAGGTACATAAAATAATAACAAGTACCAACATTATAGTTAGGTACTTGCACGGAGGTAAGTTATGGCTGAGAACAGGCGGATCGATGAAGCTGATTTTGAATCAACGGGATATAGCTACACTTTGTCTCTCATATCCGGAAAATACAAACCCATCATTCTATATTGCCTGATGGAATACGAGCCGGTCAGGTTCAATGAAATGCAACGCTATATAAAAAAAATTGCTGATAAGACATTAAGTCAGAATCTCAAGGAGCTTGAAGCTGACGATCTGATACACCGTGAAGTATACCCTCAGATTCCTCCCAAAGTGGAATACTCACTGACAGAACGCGGTCGCTCCCTTGTCGAGGTGCTCGATAAACTGTGCGACTGGGGTATCGAAAACCGCAGATAGAACTAATCATTATGCTGTTAAGCATTTGGTTACACTTACTGTTACACTTTGTAAAGCGGACACCTTGTGGGCGGCGTGAACTCCTTTCTTTTCAATACTTAGAGCGATTTGGTGAATCAGATAATATCGTATTCGAGCCCCTGATCATCCACCACTAAAAGCCTTGAGAACATAGATTCCCAAGGCTTTCTTTTTTTCTATGTATTTAACCATCAGTTGAGTATCTCTTCCAGCGCGCTCTTATTCCTTACTGTGATTTTTCTGCCTTCAACAGTTATCAGACCGTCATTCTGCATTCTCATAAGTTCTCTGGAAAGAGATGGTCTTGCAGTATTGAGGAAGTCTGCCATTTCCTGTCTGCTCATGGAAACCGACATGGTTGATTTGTCCCCGATACTGAACAATATCATCTTCGCTATTTTCTGTCTCAAAGTACTGCATGACATTATCTCAAGCCGCTCGTTGAGAGTCAGTGATTTCTGTGCCATCAGCTGCAGCATGTTCGAGATCAAATTTGAATGAAAGCCGCAGTTCTTCTCACAGGTCCCTACAAGAAAGTCTTTCGGCATCATAAGTATATGTGACTTTGTCTGCGCCCGCGCATAAACTCCGTATTTACTTTGTCCTATGAGGATAAACTCATGACCGAAAACATCACCCTTGTTCTCAAAAATAGCGATGATTTTTCTTTTCCCGTCGTAGAAATCCATCCCAAGAGTAACAGAACCGCTGATCAGTACAGGTAGAGAAACCGGATAATCCTCTTCCGAGAATATCATTTCTCCTTTTTCATAGATGATGCTTTCTGCCTTACTGCATACAAGACAGCTCTGTATTTCTTCTTCGCTCAGATTCGTAAAAAGCGCCGTGCCCTTCAGTACCGACTTAAGACTTTCATCATTCTTAGCAAGTATTTTTACTGACATTTTTATTCTTACCTTATTTTTCTTTTGAGGCAAAATGATACGGCAGTGCGACAAACAAAATCGCTCCGATCATGTTGCCCAAAGTTACAACAATAAGATTGAACCAGTATCCGCCCATGCTGATCGCTTCATTACCACCGTTGTTGATAAGTGCCAGTGTCAGCAATGTCATGTTTGCAATACTATGCTCAAACCCTGTTGCAAAGAATGCCAGCAGGCACCAGAAAACCATCAGCAGCTTACCGGCATCCGATTTAGCTCTGAAACCGCACCATACCGCCAGACATACCAGTGTATTACACAGCATGCCTCTTGTCAGAAGCGGTATGAAACCTGCCGTCATTTTTGCTGCTGCAGCGCCTGTCATAGCGCCCAAAGTCGCATCGCTGTAGAGTCCTGTCAGGCTGAATACCAACGCCAGAAACGCTGAGCCGGCAAGGTTTCCGAGCCAGCAGACTCCCCATAGCTTCAAAGCATCCGCAACGGTGACAGTCTTGCGAAGTAAGCCGGCAGTCATTACCAGATTATTTCCTGTAAATAATTCTGCCCCCGCTATCACCACAAGACTCAGCGCAACGCCGAAACAGCAGCCCATCACAAGTTTAGTATATGGTGCTCCGGCAAGGGCTCCGCTCAATGTAAATACCAGGAGAATGCCAAAGCCAATATATGCTCCTGCCAGCATGGACAGCAAAAAGTATCCGACCGGATTCTTCTTCAAAAGAGCGGACTTTGCGGCTGCTCCTTTGGAAGCAGCCGTGAATTCTTCATTAAACATATCAGGATCCTTTCTGTCAGTTTCTGACTACTCTTCTCTTTCGGAGAAGCGGAACATCGACTGTCTAAGCTCGTTACCCTGATCATAGCGCTTGCCGCCCCAGTAAATGCGTCCCTGGATCTCGCACTTCGGATTCGGTGTGACATCCTTCATGATGTATTTCAGGAATTCCTCAAATCCTGTACGGTCTACGATATAGCCGATATGCTCCTTGCTCTCAACTGCCGCTTTATCCAGATACTCATCAAGATACGCATAAACATTGCAGATGACCTTTTTCACAGTATCGTGGTCAGCCCATCTCATGAAGTCTTCTGCCATGCGCGGATTCTTCTTTCCGGTACGCCCAAGCAGCACGACACGGAAGTATTCTTCCTTACTTCTTGTCCACGCTCTTGTCGGACAGTAGTTGACACAGAGTGCACATCCTACGCATTTGTTGGCATCACGCTCGATCTTGCCGTTTACGACTTTGAGGGCTCCGACCGATCTCTTTTTGCAGTACTTGACGCACTGCTCGCATCCGACGCACCGGTCCTTGTTGTACTGAGGTTCGCTCATGCCTATGATTCCAAAATCATTAAGACGTGTGTGAGCACAGTCATTCGAGCAGCCTGTGAAGGCGATCTTTACGTGATGATCGTTCGGGAATATAGCCTTATCTATCTCCTGCGCGAATTTCTTTGTATCATAGTTGGCGAATGGGCAGAGTTGTTTGCCCGGACAAGCCACGACATTACGTGTTCCGGAGGCAGGATATCCGCCGTTATAGTCCTCCTGATTGACGCCTCTGTTCTCAATGATCAGCTGAAGTGCCTTGTTGACTTCTTCCACGTCAGCCAGGTCGATCCCCGGGATCTCAAATCCCTGACGATTAGTGATGTTTACCATGCCTTTGCCGTATTTTCTGGCTATATCGACGACGCGCTGAAGCGAATCAACATCGATCTCTCCGCCCGGGCAGCGTACGCGGGAAGCTGTTTCGCCTCTGACCTTGGATACGCGGAAGGCGTTTTTCTTCAGTTTTTTTAAATTTGTATCTAAACTCGTCTTGTTCATGATTCCACCTCCCGCTAATCGATCAGTGTCTTGTGTTCAGAGAACTTGAATACAGGACCATCGATGCAGACATACTTGTCGTTGATGCGGCAGTGTCCGCATTTTCCGATCCCGCAGCTCATCCTTCTCGAATCCGAGATCCATACGTTATCTTCGCTGAGGCCTCTCTTGACGAGCTCGATCATAGAGAACCTGATCATAGGAGGAGGTCCTACTACGATGGCCTTACACTTGCTGATATCTCTGATTGGGATATCCGGAATGTATTTTGTGACCAGACCGACCTTGCCGCCGTATCCTTCAGGCGCGCCATCGACAGTAAGTGTCAGATCGATCTTCTCAGCCCAGTCCTTAAGATCTGCCTTAAACATGATCTCTCCCGGGTCCTTGAATCCGGCGATCATGTGTACGTCTTTAGCACTTTCAGTCTCACACAGATACTGGACTACGCCTCTTACAGGCGAAACTGCAGTACCGCCGACAACAATGATCAGCTCTCCACCTTCAAACTCATGCACATCAAAACCATTGCCGTAAGGTCCGCGGAGGAAGAGACTGTCGCCTGCCTTGAAGTTTTCAAACAGATAATCCGTTACTTTTCCTACTGCTCTCAATGTCAGGTCAACGTAATCAGGTCCGATGCCGCTGACTGAGATAGGACACTCTCCGACCTTAGGGATAGAGATCTGGAAAAACTGGCCGGGCTTTACGTCTCCCACGTAAGTAAACCTGAATGTCCATTCCTGAGCTGTGTGTTTTATAATATCCTGAAGCTTTGAAGGAACAGGTGTATATTCATTCTTTCCACAGTTACACATTAGCTGACACCTCCTTCACTCTCGCGTTAAGCTTGTTTATGCAGTTCGCAAACGAGATGTACTCAGGGCATACAGTATCGCAGCGTCCGCAGCCTACGCACATATCGTATCCGAAGCGTTTTCTGAAGTCGTACACCTTGTGAAGTACCTTGAATCTCATTCTCTCGCCATTGGTCTTTCTCATTACCAGGCCGCCTGCCACATCAGTATATCCGTCTACCATGCAGGAAGCATTCACACGGCGGCGCTCGCCGACTCTGCCGTTATCCGTATAGAAAATATCCTGAATTGTAAAGCATGTGCATGTCGGGCACACAAAGTTGCAGCGCCCGCAGTTGACACAGCGCTTGGTATACTCATCCCACATTTTGTCCTTGAACAGCTCTACCGGAACTTCTTCAGGTCTTTCAACCCTGAACTCCGCCTCTGTCACAAAGCGAGGAGAGACATCCGCTTTTGCTCCGGTGCTTTCAAAAGCTGGCTTTAGCTCATCATCCCTGACATCGCAGTATACCTTGCCGTCTGCCATATCGATCGAGAAAGCATACTCGTTTGTTCTGTTAGTCCCCATGTCTACACAAAAGCTGTTAGGGCATGCCTTTCCGCATCCGATCAGCGCGAATTTCACTCTGTCTCTGAGTCTCTCATAGAACCAGTCGTTGGCAGGCCCGTTGCCCGTATACATCTGATCAAGTCTCTTCACCGCATGGATATCGCAGCTTCTCATCAGCACGATTACAGGACGGGCATCATAGTCTGCCTCTTTAATCTCATCCTCTGTAAAATAGAACATAGTCTCCGAAAGAGGTATCAGGATTTCCTTAAAGGAGAAATCCGAACGTTCATCCAGCTCTGCATCTTCGATGCGGCTGATGTAGTCGTAGCGGATCACGTCAGTGTCTCTGAAGCGGCCCTCTCCGATTTTTAACACCGGCGCGAATATCCTGTACTTACTTTCAAGAGCTTCGAGGACTTTGTTGAACTCTTCAGTCTTGTAAACAAAACCCATCGTATCCCTCCGTTTCTGCATTAATCTACACATTATTACATCGACATATATAAAAATTAGGGCACGTCATTTTATGAGCAATGTCCGTACCCAATTTGATTATATATGCATTATTTTTTGATTTCCGTAACCATGGTTACGCACTGGGTTTGTATATAAAAAAACCATACTATTGCATCTGTTTCGGCGGAAAGCTAATCCAGTATCCTTCCGTCTCTTGAAATAGTGACTACCTGCCACGGTATGAATTTGCCACAGTTTCTGAGTGCGTTCTCTGCTGCTCTCTGAAGGCCTCCGCAGCAAGGTACTTCCATGCGTACTATGGTCACATTCTTTATATCGTTGTTCCTGATAATGTCTGTAAGTTTTTCACTGTAATCTATCGCATCAAGCTTAGGGCAGCCTATGACAGTGATTTTTCCCTTCATGAAGTCCTCATGCATGTTTGCGTAAGCATAAGCTGTGCAGTCGGCCGCAATCAGGAGTTTGGCTCCGTTATAAAACGGTGCCTCTGTAGGCAGGAGCTTTATCTGGCAAGGCCACTGACCGAGTCTGGAAACAGGTTTCATATAGGTCTGGCTCTGCTCAAGTGTGCTTTCTTCCTGCGTCGCTTTGAACTGCATCATCTTTGATCCCGGGCATCCACCCTCATGTACATGCTCCATCATCTTCTCCTCCTCTTTCTTCGCCTGTGCTGCCTTTACTGCCGCCTCATCATATGCCGGTGCTTCTCTCTCCTCGAAAGTGATTGCTCCTGTCGGGCAGTTCGGAAGGCAGTCGCCGAAGCCATCGCAGAAGTTTTCTCTCACAAGCTTCGCCTTGCCGTCAACTATATCTATGGCGCCTTCGTGGCAGGCCTCTGCGCACAGTCCGCAGCCGTTGCATTTCTCTTCATCTATATGGATTATCTTCCTGATCATCGCAGTATCCTCCGTATTATTTGTCTCTTGTTTATCCAATATCAGTATAGTAAAGTGTGTATTGTAAGTATGTGGTTATAACCACATTTTGAAAGATTTCCGGAGTTTTTATGGATAAGGACTTTCTAAAAAAAACCGCGATATTCCGCGGCATGAAGGATAGCGAGTTGGATGCGGCTTTGTCGGCACTCAAGTCATCAGAGAATGACTTCTCAAAAGACGAAGTCATTTTGTATGCCGGGAGCACAACAAATATGATGGGCCTGGTGCTTGAAGGCAGTGTTCGCATAGAAAGCAATGACATGTGGGGGAACAGGACCATTCTGAGTCATGTAGGAAAAGGCCAGGTATTTGCAGAGACATATGCTATGGCCAAAGATGAGCCCATGTTGGTTGATGCAGTTGCGAACGAAAGATGCAGAGTATTGATGCTCCGAATTGGACCTCCCGGAGCGTATAGTCAGGATCCATCCCTTTGGAGACTCAAGCTGATCACCAACATACTGGATGTGTTCATGCATAAAAATCTTTTGCTGGCGGGAAGAAACTTTCACACTTCGCCGAAGAGTATCCGGGGCAGAGTAATGGCATATCTGAACAGCGTGTCGCTGCAGGAGGGTTCAGATGAATTCGATATTCCATTCGACCGGCAGCAGCTGGCAGATTATCTGAATGTAGAGCGTACCGCCTTATCCAAGGAGCTTGGAAAGATGCAGAAAGACGGATTGATCAAAACAAAAAAGAGACATTTCAGCCTCTTGTTACCTTTTTCTTCATCTGATTCAGTATCGCGCAAAGATGTACGAGTATAAGACTCTTTTGAGGAAACCTTGAGGAATGGATGGGATGATGTCGCTCAACCTCCTCTCTTTACTGGGTTTCAGGCTCTGCACCAGACTTCGAGCCCGTGTCGAAATGCGAGCTTGTCGAGCATTTCGCAAGGTTCCCTACCTTACGGCAACGCCATATAGTTCGAAGGGAACCTTATCATCCACCACAGAAAACCCGTAAACCTTGTAAATAAAGGCTTACGGGTTTTTTCTTACCTGACAAAGTTTTGTTATCTTTTCATTTGTCTATAGTCCAAACTGCAAAAAGAGCCACGAACAAATAATAGATAACACAGCAACAGGCATGCTTTTCATCAACTCACCAAAAGAGTGCTTTTTTGTAAAACGGAACACTAGAAAAGCACCTGCAAGAAGGAACAATGTGACCACCCTGACTGCCATACTGATATCTCCCCGGAATGCAGTTACAGCACATATCAGAAAATATGAAAGAGTAAGGCTCATACCGTTAGCATCGGTAAGAAACTCCTTGTTATATAAAGCTGAGATAGAAGAATCGACAACAGCAGCAAAAACTATGCAGAAAACAACTGCATATTCATATAAATTATATGTCTGCATGTCCTGACTGCTTATTATGACCGGAAAAGCTACTGCGATCGGAACAGCAATCAGATACAGGTATCGATTGTTTTTCAGCTGATTCTTATTAGATAAATACATGTAAAACACCTGCACCGCCAATATCCACAGGTGCAGCATTGCTATTTTTGTACTACTCATTATTATTTCTCCATTTCACGTTAAAACTTGTCTGCACACTATGCAGACATTGCCAAATTACGAAACATGAAACGGACCTATTTGCACCCATCCTTCAGGTGTATAAATCTTATGTGAGTAAGTAAGAAAAGAAAGGCACAGCCTGAAATGCAGATAGAAAGGCAGAAATTCTTCAGGTATGTAAATGATGTCGTAATACGGCCGCAGACAAGGATCCCAAGGATCTTCCTGACGATCCTGCAGAACAGATCTGAGGCAACGTACCCTTTCTCAATATTATGTGGATTCCCGCCGTTTCTGTCGCTTTCTTCTCCGGCAGTTGATGCAGGAAACGCCTGCAGAGAATGAGCAACGGAAACACTTGTATTTCCTTTTAACACTCCGGCAGGTTCGAAATAATCGCAAGACAAGTCAGTACTCCCACAGAAGACTGCTGTGAGAAGAACAACCATTACGAGCGTTATTCTTTTCTTAAGTGTTCCGGAAATGCTAAAAACCATGTATCTGTAATTATCCCTTTTTCTTTTACAATGAACCCCCGGCAGAAGGTTGTTGTTCATCCTGCCAGGGGTTCAAAGTATTAATGCAATCAAATCATTTGTCTGATATTAAAATACATCGAGCAGCTGAGTTCTTTGCCGTGCACAGCCCCATGTGTTACGGCGGCTACTTACCCTTAGCAGCCTTCTTTGCAGCCTTTGCTGCTTCGAGTCCATCATTGTATGCGCCTGACTGTCTTCTTTCCCAGAAGTCGAATGTCTCTTTTGCAACAACGCCGGAGAGAGCGAACAGAGCAACCAGGTTAGGGAATGCCATGAGTCCGTTCATCAGGTCAGCGAAGTCCCAAACAACTCCGAGCGGCAGGAAAGGTCCGATAGCTACAGCAGCTACATACAGCCATCTGTAGGCCTTTATAGCTCCTGTATTTCCGTTTGTGAAGTAGTCGAAGCATCTCTCAGCGTAGTAGTCCCAACCGAGGATGGTCGAGAATGCGAAGAGTGCGAGAGATGTGGCGAGGATCACATATCCTACCATTGTTGGCCATGGGAATCCATGTCCGAATGCCCACATCGTTACTTCTACGCCCTCGAGACCCTGCTCGTTTGCGCCTGTCATAACTACGCAGAGACCTGTCATTGTGCAGATTACGATAGTGTCGAGGAATGTACCAGTCGAGGATACCATGCCCTGACGTACGCACTCCTTTGTCTGTGCAGCAGCAGCAGCGATAGGAGCGGAACCAAGACCAGCCTCGTTCGAGAAGATACCTCTCGCAACACCCTTCTGGATAGCAAGTCTGAATGCAGCGCCTGCTCCGCCTGCGAGTGCAGCATACTCAGCGTTAGCACCGAATGCACCGGAGAATACCTTTACAAGAGCTTCACCGAGGTGACCGATGTTGAAGAAGAATACGAGCAGAGCGGATACTACGTAGAGTACCATCATTGCAGGTACGACTCTCTCGGTTACCTGAGCGATTCTCTGGATACCACCGACGATTACGGCGATTGTGCCTGCTGTGATGATGATAGCAGCGATTACTTTGACCCAAGTTGCATCCTCACCGAATGCTGTGAAAGCAACCTTTGTTGCACCAGCTTCTACAGCTACCTTGTTGATAGCGTTTACGATACCGTTTACCTGTGTGGATGTTCCGATACCGAGAGCTCCGGCGAGTGAGCCGAAGAGAGCGAACAGCTTGCCGAGCCATTTCCACTTAGGGCCCATGCCCTTTTCAATGTAGTAGAAAGGTCCGC
>JAFVPI010000079.1 GCA_017505405.1 Mogibacterium sp. | reverse complement strand
TGCGCCGATGCCTCTCAGTGAGGCTATGGAACGGGCAGAAGAGCTCTACTATGAAGGAGCTCTCCGGATGTTCCGTTTTGTCAAAACAGGGATGGAAATGCGATAATATAATTTGAAAACATGGGGTGCGCGACTTACGTTGGCACCCCATTTAGCTTTATACATCTCTTTTTCCTGTTCTTCTTATCTTCAGGATCATGATAACGGCAAGTCCTGCTGCGGCAAGTACCGCTATCAGCATCCACAAAGCAAGGTTTGTTTCATCACCGGTCCTTACCGGGTCTTTCGAGGTATTCGCGGTCTTCTTTACGTTTTCCTTTTGCGGAATGTCACTATCCTGCGACCCGTCATCGGTATTTCCGGCGCGGTTTTTTCTTTTACAGCTTCTATCACCGCATTGACAGAGCCTCTGAAATGTCCCGGTTTCATGACCATATCGCAGCCGGCTTTGATGGCTTCAACGCCGGCTCTGCATGAAGAAAAGTCATTTCGGATGGCATCCATAACAAGAGCATCACAGATAATGATCCCCTGATAACCCAGGCGGCTGCGTGGACGATGATTCATATACAGTTCCTGTTTTACCGGTCAGCTGATCCTGAAGGTTATAGACTGCGTTTGTCAGGCAGTATCTGCCGTCATCCACGTATATCTCGATGATATTTGGTTCTACGATGATCGAAAGCTTATACTCACTGCTGTATGCCGGCAGTGTGAAGCTGTTTGGTAATTTGGCTCCCTTTACGAACACCTTGTCGCGATTGGTGTGGATCGTATCATTCTCCATCCAGATCCTGAAGCCCCCGATATCAATGGAATCACCATTGGTGATCTGCGTCTCCATGAACCATGGCTTTTCACGGCCGGCCCTGAACGAGCTCATTTCCTTATTGGAAAGCTTTTTATCAAAGTATTTCAGCACATTCGGGTGGATCCTGTAATAGAAACAGCCATCAACGTATTCGATTACACGGGGCACGCACATCATGCCGTTCCACGGCTTCTTATCCGACGGCATTTTCGCCTCCGCAGGCATGCGAAGCCATACCACCATTACACGGCGGCCTTCCTCATCGATGCATGACTGAGTTGCATAAAGATCTTTTCCGTGGTCTATGAATTCAAATTCGCCGAGATTGCTTATCTGGCAGGTCTCCGGATCAAAATCCACGGTACCGATCATGGACTGAGCTGTATATCCCTCAGATTTGGGGACGATATACATCGGGGAAATCAGGAATACGTGCTGGTCGCCTATCTTAAACAGATCCGGGCATTCCAGTATGCGGCCGAACTTTTTATCCGCCAGAACAGATCTGATCTCCCAGTTCTTCGCGTCATCACTCTGCAGTATGATTACACGGCCCTTTTTCATTTTGTATGTGCTGCCCAGCGCCATGTAGTACCTGCCGCTTTCTTCCCATACCTTCGGGTCTCTTGTATGGTTGAAGTACGCCACGTCATCATCGTAAATGACAGGAAGTATGATCTTCTTGCCGTCATAGTTGTCAAAAGTCATCCCGTCCGGAGACGTCATCATGACCTGAGTGCATTCGTAAACATCATTAAGTGAAACGTGACTGTTTTCGCGCTCAAATGCATAATAACGGACGCCTGTATAATAGACCAGCATCTCGCCGTTCAGTTCAAATGTACTTCCCGAGAAGATACCGTTCGCGTCAAAATGCTTTGTCGGGAAGATAGCAACTCCGAGATGCTCCCAGTGGACCAGGTCTTTACTGACCGCATGCCCCCAGTGCATGGTGCCCCAGCGTGTCGAGAAAGGAAAATGCTGATAAAACAGGTGATACTGACCTTTAAAATATATGAATCCATTCGGGTCATTCAGCCAGCTTCCGGGTGCTTTCAGATGTAATGTATCCATAAACTACTCCTATTGATGCAGGTAGACATTCTATGTAAATAATACCACACTGCTTTTGATTCAAGTCAATGCAGGGAGCGTATTTGCGTAGAAATTGAACGTAATAATCTATATACCGAAGGGGACCCGTATGTTATATAATATAATAGTTAGTTTAATCAGACTGTACGATCGGACACCGGCAGCCACGCCATGTTTTTATGGGAGATCAGAGCATGAAAAAGACTTTTATTATCATTGTTAATGTAGTCATCATGGCTGCCATTCTGATCTTTGTTGTTCTCTACTCCAGATCTGAAAGCAAGGCGGCATATCAGAGGCAGATAGAACACTTTGAAGACACAACTGTCACCATGGAGCAAGTGACAGAGAATTATCTGGAAAGCGAGCAAAGGATCTGCGATATATGGGCCCGCTATATAAACAACAGGAAGATGACAATGGAAGAGGCGGCCGGCTATATCCGCGCCTCGCATGTGCTTGAGAACACTTCGGCGCATCTGATCTCACTGGATACGCATACAGGCATCTCGACGCGCCCGAAGCTGGGTACGGACGATGACTACGCTGTTTCCTATGAGCGGGTAGATCTCCTGAACAATGTTGACTGGATCGATGAAATCGGCAAGTCAGTCAACATAACCCGCGCTTACACCAACCCTATGACCGGTGAGCAGTCGCTGGCCTTCTGCAACAGGGTCAGGCTGCAGGACCCGGAAAACGGCACGCCTGAGGACGCTGTCCTGCTTAGGGTCATCCCTATCTCGGTGCTGGAGCAGAAATGGGTTTATCCGCAGACAGAGCTGGTGAACGCGGAAATCTCCATGATCGACGCCGACGGTGATTATATCCTTAAAGGAGACAGCTTCAAGAACTCCAGCTTTTTTGAATTCTACAAATCCTATAATTCAACGGATCCTGAATCGTCGGGTGCACTGTTCGACAGGATCACTTCATCGACAGGTACCGTTACAATGGTCAACTCGCACCAGCAGGAGTGCATACTTGCTTTTACTCCTGTATCGGCTACAGCCGGCTGGACGCTGCTGGGACTGGTGCCGGCGAAGGATCTTAATGCAGATACCGAAAACTGGCTGCTGGTAGGAGTTGTTTCCGCCGGCCTGCTGATCCTGTTCCTCAGTGACCTGCTCTATATACTTTACTTTAACAAGCGTCTTCAGATCGCAGCCAGAGAAGCTGAGTCCGCAAATAAGGCAAAGACCGACTTCCTCTCTACCATGTCCCACGACATCCGCACTCCGATGAACGCCATCATAGGTCTTACTACGATCGCTGAAAAGAATCTCGGTGATGTGGAGTCGACAGGGGAAAGTCTCCGTAAGATCAGCCTTGCCAGCAATCATCTGCTGACACTGATCAACGACATTCTGGATATATCGAAGGTGGAAAGCGGAAAGCTGAAGCTGAGTCCTCTGACGTTCTCAATTGTAGAAACTGTCGAGAACCTCGTAACAGTGTCACAGCCGATGGTCAAGGAAAAGAATATCGAGTTCAGCTTCCACACCAGTCAGATGGAAAAGGAATATCTGTATACAGACCAGCTGCGTCTGAATCAGATCTATATCAACATCCTCTCCAACGCGATCAAATACACGGAGCCCGGCGGGAAGGTCAGTGTAGATCTTCGCCAGGAAAAGAGTGACAAGCCGGGCTGCGTACGGCTGACCTATGTTGTAGCGGATACGGGCATAGGCATGAGCCCGGAATTCATGGCAAACATGTATCAGGCTTTCTCGCGTCAGGTAGACAGCCGCGTCAACAGCATTCAGGGAACCGGCCTTGGGCTGGCCATCACAAAGCAGATGGTCGAGCTGCTTGACGGAACGATCGAATGTCAGAGCGAGCAGGGCAAGGGGACGACCTTCACTGTTGTACTGGATATACCTGAAGCCGACAGGCAGCGTGAAGATATGCAGCTTGATTCCGTAGACGTTCTGATCGCTGATGACGATGAGACCATGCTTGAGACAACAGTTGATATTCTTGAGTCTCTGGGCGCATCAGCGGAGCAGGCGCACAACGGACTGGAAGCGCTCGGCATGATCGAGCACAGGCATCTTGCCGGGAGAGACTACGATGCTGTTATTATTGACTGGAGAATGCCTGAAATAGACGGCCTTGAGACGATCAGGCGGATCCGTGCAGAAATAGATGAAAATATCCCGATCCTGCTGATATCCGCATATGACTGGTCGGATATAGAGGATAAGGCAAAGGAGGCGGGAGCGAACGCCTTTGTCAGCAAACCGCTTTTCCGCTCTACCCTCTATGACAAGATAAACGAACTTATCGGGAAAGAGTCCAGCTCCATTGAGCCGGAAGATGATTATTCCGATCTGCAGGGTCTGCACATCCTTGTAGCCGAGGATAATGACATCAACTGGGAGATCATATCCGCCATTCTTGCGATGTACGGTATCACTACCGACCGCGCAGAGAACGGCCGGGTCTGTGTGGACATGATGCGCGAGGCTGCGGAGGGCAGTTATGAACTGATCTTCATGGATGTACAGATGCCGGAGATGAACGGACTTGCCGCTACAAGGGCGATCCGGCAGCTGGAGGACCCTTGGGCAGCATCGATCCCGATCGTTGCCATGACTGCAGATGCATTTTCCGAAAACGTCATGGAATGTCTGGATGCGGGAATGGACGGGCATATTGCGAAGCCTGTCGATATAAAATTAGTTATCAAAGAGATCCGAAGAATCAAGGACAGAGGAGGACAATTATGAAAAAAGCGATAAGCATGCTTCTGGCGGTTATGATGATCCTGGGAATGGCTGCATGCGGCGCAGAAAAGCAGGAAGCAGCGACAGAGGAGGGCTTCAGCCCGTCTCTGGATACTTCCACCGAATGCAGTATCACCGTTGCTGGCGGCTATGACAACTTTGAGGCGCTTGAAGCTGAATTTGATAAATTTAACGAGTATTATCCGAATGCGGAATTGACGTTCACAAAGGTCGATGACTATAACAACATGATCGGCATGGTGCTGGACGGAAATGATGCCCCTGATATCTACGTCAATTACTCCTGGATGTACGGCCGCGATCAATACCAATCTTGTATAAATCATGCCGAAGATCTGTCCGATCCTTCGCTGGGACTTGATCTGGACTGCATCCGCAGCAATATCATTCTGAACACGGGCGACGGCACGCTTCCTATGGTTCCGGTCTTTGCAAACACCTACGGCATGCTCGTGAACAACAGCCTTTTTGAAAAAGAAGGCCTGAGTGTTCCTACGACCTATAAGGAACTGGTGGATGTATGCAATGCATTCCGTGAAAAGGGCTATGAAAATCCGCTGATGGGTTTCTCCAAAGAGGAAACAACATCTGTCTTCACTCTGACGGCTTATCCGTATTTCTGCGAAACTGTGGCAAATGATGCAGAAGCTGTCAAAAAACTCAACGCTCTTGATCCTTCAGCCGGCGAGTATATGCGGCCGACGCTTGAGAAGATGGAACAGTTCCTGAACGATGGCTGTGTGGACCCTGATGCCTGCGCAAAGATCGAGGACAACTATGAAGCCGTGATCCTGCGATTCTTTGAAGGCGATGTACCAATGATGACATGTTCCGGAGATACTGTATCCGGAACAAAGAAGCGTGAGAGCCGCTCCGAGGCATTTATCGCTAACCCGTTTACCTACACATTCGTTCCTGTTCCTATGTCGGACGAAGGCGCTAACTTCCTCGACATGCCGAATCTGCAGTTCTCTGTAAACAAAGACAGCGAGAATCTGGACATGGCAAATGAATTTATGCGCTTCCTGATCACTCCGCAGGAACTGAACAATATGGCGCAGAACAAGGGCCTTATGTCACCGACCAAGGACCTGTCATTCAACAGCGTATATGCTGCATTCGGGGACGTTCCTGAATCACGTATCCTGTCGCCGGAAGTGATCGGGCTGACAGAAGATGCGGTCATACAGCTGAGGCAGGCGGTCTATGGTGTTTGTACAGGAGCAATGACAATAGATGAGGCCATTGCAGGCTATGGCACGTTTGCACAGTAAAAACCATAAGTGCTTTTTATACAGTTCGATTCTTATCAACAGTTACAAAAGGGGCTCCGGAATTCCGGAGCCCCTTTTAGTGTTTGTGCTATACCATAACATCAGAGGGAAGGAAACGCTGCGAAAGATACCAGTAAGGCAGAACTATGCCCTGGAGACAGAGCAGCATGGAATCGTCCTTTGTCTCTCTCTTGTTTCATATGGTATAATATTATGAATGTTTATACACGCATAATGTGAGGATGCACTATGTTCGGCAAACGTTTCCAGTTAAACGATGAGACCCTTCCGATAGTGGAAGAGATCGGCAGACATATGCCCGGAGGCTTCTTCATTTACGAAGCAGCCGGCGATGGAAAACTGTTATATGTGAACCGCGCGGCAATGGACATTTATGGATGCGCGGACCTTGACGAATTCAAGGAACTGACCGGATACACTTTCAGGGGGATGGTGTATCCTGATGATTACGACTCGATCGCTACATCGATCGATGATCAGATCGAATCCCAAAATGACAATAACGATCATGTTGAATACCGCATCGTACGAAAGGACGGCGCTGTCAGGTGGGTGGATGATTACGGCCATTACACCGAGACCGATGCGTACGGCGGTATTTATTATGTTTTATTTCTGACATCACGGAGAACAGGGAGCGTCTGGAGAACGACATGGCAGTCCGCCAGGCTGTCATAGAGGCGCTCAGCGAAGCGTACCATACAATGTGGGTCATCAATGATGTAGACTCAGAAAGCTTCTCCCTTTACCGTGGGGATACGGACGGCGATACCATTCACGCCGGTCCGATCCGGAATGCCCTCGGTCACGCGAAATTTTCACAGGCAAGAGAAGAATACATAAGGACCTGTGTTGCGGAATGCGACCGCGATATGCTGCGTGATGCAATGGATCTCAAAAATGGAGGTCCTTAAGGAGCGTCCTCAGTTTAATGTGAACTATCTACGCACCATGGACGACGGAAGTGAAAGATACTTCCGCATAGAGTTTGCAAAAGTGGACATGCCGGGCGGCAGAACGGGCCTGGTCTGCGGTTTCAAGGATGTAGATGCTGATGTGCGGCAGAGTCAGAAGATACAGGAGGCGCTGAGAGAGGCTGAGCAGACTGAGATACGGGCAAAGCAGGCCGATCTGGAGCACCAGCTGGCGATGCAGGAAAAACTGCTTGAGCAGGAGAAGAAGCGCGCAGAGCTCGACAGCATGATAACCGCCATGGCTTCGGATTACCGCAGCGTATATCATGTGGACCTGGATGCCAATGACGCTGTCTGCTACCGGGCAGATCCTGATGATCCGAACCAGACGCCGGAGGGCGTACATTTCCCGTTTCATGAGCGTTTCACCGAGTACGACAATATGTATGTCGATGATGAATACAGGGAAGGCTTTCTTTCATTTATCGAACCTGACAACATCAGACGGGTTCTTTCAACGGAAAACATCATTGCCTACAGGTATTTGGCGAGACGTAACGGTATCGAATATTATGAGATGCTCCGTATGGCCGGAGTCCGCCATCCTGCGGACAGGGACGATAACATAGTTCACGCCGTGGGTGTAGGATTTACGGTCATTGATGAGGAGATGCGCGAGTCCATCGAGAAGAACCGCACCCTTCAGGAAGCCCTTGCCGCCGCCGAGCAGGCCAACAAAGCAAAGACAGTGTTCCTGTCCAATATGAGCCATGAGATAAGGACTCCGATGAACGCCATCATCGGGCTTAACAATATAGCGCTCAGCAATCCTGAACTGCCTGACATGACCAGGGATCAGCTCAACAAGATAGGAGCTTCCGCTCAGCATCTTCTGAGCCTCATAAACGACATACTGGACATGTCAAGGATAGAGTCGGGACGCATGACTGTGAATCCTGAAGAGTTCTCACTGGTGAAGCTGATCGAAGAGGTGAACACCATGATAGGCGGTCAGTGCCGTGATGAGGGGCTGACCTATGAATTCATTGCCGACGGAAAACTCGACGGATACTATTTCGGCGATGACATGAAGCTGAAGCAGATACTGGTCAATATTCTCGGCAACGCTGTCAAGTTCACGCCTGAGGGCGGCAAAATCACTTTCACAGTCAGTGAGCTGTCGAGGTTGGGCGGCAGCGCGACTTTCCGCTTCGTAATGAGCGACACGGGCATAGGAATGAGCGAGGAGTATCTTCCGAAGCTGTTCGATACTTTCAGCCAGGAAGACGCGAACGCGTCTGCTTCGAGCAAATTCGGAAGCACCGGCGTGGGAATGCCTATCACCAAGAACTTTGTTGAGCTGATGAACGGCAGCATAGATGTAGAGAGCGAGAAAGGCCGGGGAACCACGTTTACGGTGACTTTAACTCTAAAGAAGTCTGAGCATATCGGAGAGGACTGGGATGATGAAATAGCGCCTCACGAGATGAGCGTGCTGGTCATAGATGACGACCCGGTAGCCTGCGAGCATGCCGGCCTCATACTGGGCCAGGTCGGCGTCAGCTGCGATACAGTATCATCCGGCGAAGACGGCGTCGAAATGGTAAAGCTCCGGCACGCGAGACAGGATCCGTATGATCTGATCCTTGTAGACTGGAAAATGCCTGAGATGGACGGCATAGAGACGACGCGCCGCATAAGAAGAGCCATCGGCCATGAATCTGCGATTATCATACTTACATCATATGATTGGGGCGATGTCGCTGACGAAGCGATATCAGCGGGAGTGGATACTTTCGTTCCGAAGCCTCTGTTCGCGGACAGTGTAATGGACGAATTCAGGGAGGCATTCCGCAAAAAGAAAGGTGCCCTGCTCAAGCAGGAGATAGACCTTAAAGGCCGCAGGATACTTCTGGCCGAGGACGTGGCCATAAATGCTGAAATAATGATCATGGTGCTTGGAATGCGTGAAATATCTGTCGACCACGCGGGCAATGGTCAGATAGCCGTTGACTTGTATATGTCAAAAGAGCCGGGATATTATGACGCGATCCTGATGGATATGAGGATGCCGGTAATGAACGGACTCGAAGCGACCAGAGCGATACGCGCTTCAGGCAGGCCTGACGCAGAATCGATACCGGTGATCGCTCTTACCGCTAACGCGTTTGATGAAGATGTTCAGCGCAGCATGCAGGCGGGGCTCAATGCCCATCTGTCCAAGCCGGTAGAACCGGAAGCGCTGTTCGATACACTTGAAAATCTGATAGAAAGCTCGCAAAGGGAGGTTGTGAAGCATGAAAGATAGAAAAAAACAAATGAGGGCTATGGCAATCACCGGCGCCGTCATCGTGCTTCTCATACTGGTTGCCGGAACGTTCTGGATGGGACATGACGCCAGGCAGGATACTGACAAGGCCGTGCACACTGTAAGTCTGCTGTATCTTGACGAGCTTGCCGGAAGACGCGAGCAGGTAGTTGAATCAAATCTCGATAACAGGATCGAGACAATAAAGATAGCTGTTGACATGATGACTGATGAGGACCTCAGCGACGAGGAACACCGCGAGGCTTATCAGAAAAGGATGAAGACGCTTTATCATCTGGATAAGTTCGCTTTCGTCGGAGAGAGCGGCATGGTCTATCTTTCCACGGGTCCGTCGGACGAGATAGGCAATTATTCTTTCGACTATAAGACGATGATGAAGCCTGACATATCCATTCTCAACATGGGCGGCACAGATAAGAAGGTCGTCATCGCGGTCCCAATAGAACCAAGAAAGTTTGGGGACGATAAGCTTATTGTCTGCTTTATGGAGATGTCCATGGAACAGATGCTTCACGGTGTGTCGATTGAGTCGAGCGAAGATGACGCTACATTCTGCAACCTGTATACGAGCGACGGATACCCGCTGAGCAATGCGGTCCTCGGAGGTTTTGCTGTTGAGGACAACCTCTTTAACGCTATGGATCATGCCGAATTTGATCCGGGTTATTCCCTTGAGAAGGTCAAGTCTGATTTTGAATCCGCGACCGAAGGGGAGGCTTCATTCGTATACAACGACAGGAGCGAGACACTGACCTATGTGCCTGTTTCGGGAACAGACTGGCTTCTTACTTATCTGGTCAGAGAATCACTTATCACCGACATGATAAGCGATATCACCAACGGCATCATAGCGAAGAGCACGGCACAGTCGATACTGGTGATGCTCGCACTTTTCGCGATTTTCGGCTACATACTTCGGCAGAGCCGCAGGAACGCGAAGATGATGGCGGAATACGAGGCCTCTGAGACCGAAGCAAGGGTCAAGCAGGAGGAGATGGAGCAGAGACTTGCTCTTCAGGAGGAACTCCTTGCGGAAAGAGAGCAGGCTGAGCAGCGGGACCGCATGATAAAAGCTCTGTCTTCGGATTACAGAAGCGTTTACTATCTGGAACTGGATAAAGATGAAGGAATTTGCTACCAGGCGCGTTCCGATATGTCGGGATTCAGGGAGGGAGATAAATTCAAATACCTTGAGGCGGTCACCAATTACTGTAACAATTACATCGCCGAGCCTTACAGGGAGGAATTCCTGAAGTTCGTACAGCCCGATAATATCCGGAATGGTCTGGAGGATCATCTGATAATTTCGTACCGCTACATGATCAATGTGAATGGTAAGGAATCCTGGGAGGCTGTCAAGTTTGCCGGAGTCCGTCATCCGGATCAGCGTGATGATCATCTAGTACATACGGTCGGAGCGTGCTTCGCGGATATCGATGATGAGACAAAGAACGAACTCGAGCAGAAACAGCTGCTGACGGATGCTCTTGAGAGCGCAGAGCAGGCCAACAAAGCCAAGACGGCATTCCTCTCCAGCATGAGCCATGAGATCAGGACTCCGATGAATGCTATCATCGGTCTTGACAATATAGCTCTGAATGATCCGGAGACTCCGGTAAAGACAAGAGAGTATCTCGAGAAGATAGGAGCGTCGGCAGAACACCTGCTGCACCTCATCAACGATATTCTCGATATGTCCCGCATCGAATCCGGACGTATGATGCTTAAAAACGAAGAGTTCCCGTTCTCAGAACTCCTCGATACGGTCAATACGATGTTCAGCGGCCAGTGCGCCGACAAGGGGCTCGACTATCAATGTCATATAATCGGCGATATCGACAATTACTATGTAGGCGACAAGATGAAGCTGCGTCAGGTGCTGATCAACATACTCGGCAACGCTGTCAAGTTCACACCTGAAGGGGGCAAGGTGGATCTTACGGTCGAAAGGATCGCGAAATATGAGAACCAGTCGACTCTGCGCTTCACCATAGCAGATACAGGCATAGGAATGAGCAAAGAGTACCTGCCGAAACTGTTTGACACTTTCACGCAGGAAGATTCATCGATGACCAACAAATACGGCAGCTCCGGCCTTGGAATGGCTATCACCAAGAGCATAGTCGAGATGATGAACGGCAACATCGAGGTCGAGAGCGAGAAGGGCGCCGGCTCTACATTCTATGTTACGGTCACGCTGCTCAATGCCGCAGATCATGAATACGAGGAAAATGAAAGAATCCTTCGCCCGGATGAGATGACCGTGCTGGTCGTCGATGATGATCCGGTCGCCTGCGAGCATGCCACGCTGATACTGGAGAAGGTCGGGATCGCCGCTGAGATCGCGTATTCCGGACCTGAAGCAATAGAAAAGGTGACGCTCCGCCACGCCAGACGCGATCCTTACAATCTCATACTCGTCGACTGGAAGATGCCTGAGATGGACGGCATTGAGGCGACGCGCAGGATGAGGGAGATAATCGGGCATGAATCCGCGATAATCATACTCACCGCATACCGCTGGGATGATGTTCAGGATGAGGCAGTCAAGGCGGGAGTGGACAGCTTCCTGCCTAAGCCGCTGTTTGCGAACACAGTGATCGAGGAGTTCAGGAGCGCGATGAAGCGCAAGGGCGTGATATCTCCGGAAAAGAGCAAAGCCGACCTTGAGGGTCGCCATGTGCTCCTTGCCGAGGACGTGCAGATAAATGCTGAGATCATGATGATGGTGCTCGCGGTCCGCGGCATCGATGCGGATCTGGCAGAAAACGGTAAGATAGCCGTAGAGAAGTTTGCTGCAAGTGAGCCTGGACACTATGACGCTGTCCTTATGGACATGCGTATGCCTGAGATGGACGGACTCGAAGCCACACGCAGGATACGCGCAATGGACAGAACCGACTCAAAGGAGATCCCTATTATAGCTCTGACCGCGAACGCGTTCGACGAAGACGTCCAGCGCAGCCTGCAGGCAGGACTCAACGCGCATCTCACCAAACCGGTGCAGCCGGAAGCTCTTTATGAGACGCTGGAGAGCCTCATAAAAGACTGAATGACACAGATCCACCTGACTGAATCATAGGAAAAACGGGTATAACGAATAAACTTTAGGGCTGGCATTGGTGGAAATCTGATGCCGGTCTTATTGCTTCTTATAAACGGGCCGTCATGTACGGCCGGGACAAGAGATACGGTCTGCTCAATAAATATCAGAACAGGCCCCTGTCTTCACGGAGAGAAAAATGCCAAGAAAGAAAGCTTTCATTTTAATAATTGCTGCAGTTATTACCGCAGTGCTCTTTTGTGCATGCACAAAGGCAGCTGAGCAGATATCATCCTTATCGCAGCTCAGGGAGAAGGGAACCGTGATCGCGGTGTCCACCAACACGCCTGAATCAAAGCAGATAATCAAGGACTTTCCTGATGCGGTGATAGAGTCATATACGGACATTTATCCTGCGTATCAGGAGGTTGCCTCGGGAAAGATAACTGCGGTCATATCTCAGCGCACCGGTATGCAGAAGGCTATCGAGAACGGTGTAAGCGGTGTGCGCCTTCTTGAAGAAAACTACCGTGAGAATGTAATAGCAGTCGGCCTTTCGCGCAAATCAGATATTCCTGATCTTAAGCGTAAAATCAATAAATTTCTGCAGGAGCTAAGGGATGACGGAACTCTAGACGACATGTATGAACGCTGGGTGATGCAGAAGGATTATACGATGCCGGATATCCCTGAAGCTGAAGCTCCTAAGCAAACACTTACCGTGGCGACAACGGGAACCGCAGAACCATTTACATTCTATGTCGGAAATGAACTGTCAGGATATGATATAGAGCTGGCAAAACGCTTTGCTGCATGGCTCGGCGCCCGTCTTGAGTTTAAAGTCTATGACTGGGGCGGCCTGCTGTCTGCAACACAGGCGGGAGATGCGGACTGTATTATGTCCAATCTGTACTATGAGCCGGAATACGAGGAGACTACAGACTTCTCGGATCCGTTGTTCACACTGGAAATCACTGCCATGGTAAGGGACAAAGGATATGGGGCAAAAACAGATCCCTTCTGGCAGTCGCTGAGATCCAGCTTCAGAAGGACCTTCATCACCGAAAAACGGTGGAGACTTTTTGTATCCGGTATAGGAACCACTCTTCTTATAACCGGCATGTCCATTCTGCTCGGGACTTTACTCGGCTTCGCTGTGTTCACTGCCTGCCGCAAAGGCAACCGGACCGCAAACGCAGTTACCCGGTTCAGCGTGTGGCTTGTGCAGGGAATGCCGGCGGTCGTTCTGCTGATGCTTCTTTATTATGTGGTATTCGGATCGGTGAAGATACCGGGAGTGGCAGTAGCCATAATAGGATTTACACTCATTTGCGGTGCATCGGTATATGAGAGAATGAAAGCGGGTGTGTCCGCGGTTGACATAGGACAGACTGAGGCAGCATACTCACTTGGCTATACAGAGCGGCAGGCATTCTACAAGGTGGTGCTGCCGCAGGCTATGCCTTTTATAATTCCTCCGTTTAAGGGAGACATAACAGCCCTGCTGAAGGGAACTTCCGTTGTCGGATATATAGCGGTACAGGATCTTACCAAGATGGCAGACATAGTCCGCAGCCGCACTTATGAGGCATTCTTCCCGCTCATAGCAGTTGCCGTGATTTATCTGATACTGGAGGTGCTGTTCAACTTTATAGTAGACAGGCTGGAACCGGCGTTTTATCCTAAGAGACGCGATCCGGATGACATACTGAAGGGGGTGCAGCAGAAATGATAGAGCTTGTTCATCTTGAGAAAAAGTATGAGAATTCGACTCCCCTTAAGGACGTGAGCACGATCATAAACGATGGTGATGTCATCTCTGTCATCGGACCGTCAGGTACGGGCAAATCCACATTGTTACGCTGCATCAATATGCTGGAGCGCCCAACGGGCGGACAGATCCTGCTGGATGGAGTGGATATTACGGCACCCGGCTATGATGTGACGCAGGCCCGCCGCAGAATGGGAATGGTGTTTCAGTCATTCAATCTTTTCGGGCATCTTACCGTGATAGAGAATCTGATGGCGGCTCCTGTGGATATACTCGGCAGGACGAAGCAGGAGGCATATGAAACGGGCGTGGAGCTCCTTAAACGCGTCGGTCTTGAGGGACGCGAGTTCAGGTATCCCGATCAGCTTTCAGGCGGGCAGAAGCAGAGAGTGGCGATAGCGCGGACGCTTGCGATGGATCCTGAGATCATTCTGCTGGATGAGCCTACGAGCGCTCTTGATCCGGCAATGGTGGGAGAGGTGCAGTCAGTCATCCGCGACCTGGCGGGCAGCGGCAAAACGATGATGATCGTGACCCATGAGATGAGTTTTGCCAGAGCTATCTGCAACCGGGTATTTTTCATGGACCAGGGAGGCATTTACGAGGACGGGACTCCCGATCAGATATTTGACTCTCCGGAACGTGAGCTCACAAGGCGCTTCGTCCGCAAGCTCAGAGTTCTCGAACTTTTCATCGAAAACGCAAAATATGACTATATCAGTGCAGACAAAGAGATCGACATTTACTGTCTGAAAAACAATATCCCTGCCCGCACTAAATACCGCATAAGGCTGACGATGGAGGAGATAGTGCAGCAGCTTCTGCTGCCGCAGGGAGATATATTACCGGTCAGGATCTTAGTTGAATACTCAGGAGAAGAGGAGAAAACAACAGTAACGATTTCATACAGCGGAGCGGGCTTCGACCCTGCAGACGGAGAAAACAAGCTGGCTTATGACACGCTGAAGAAAACGGTAGCGGATATCAGCTACAAATACGACAGTGAAGCAGAGCTTCCAAACAGCGTCACAGTACTTATATGATGAAAAGAAACCCGTCAGTTATCGGCTTTTAATTTTACCTATATACTCAGCACTGCAGTTTTCTTATAATAGACACATAAATAATGAAAATGGGTATTCTTCGGAAGAAAGGGGGTATTAGTAATGTCTTCTGACGAAAAGAAAGTAAAAGGTCTCAGCGTCATGACTTCTGAGTATGAGCTGGAAGGACGCATCCCTACGGGAAAAGCGATCATTCTCGGAATGCAGCATGTTCTGGCCATGTTCGTCGGAAACCTGACACCTATCCTGGTCATCGGCGGTGCATGCTCACTCGGTGATGCAGGGATGATGGTGCCGGTCATCCAGAACGCGATGCTGGTAGCCGGCCTTGTCACGCTGGTGCAGCTGTGGACTATCGGACCTATCGGCGCAAGACTGCCTTGCGTAATGGGAACCAGCTCAGGTTTCATCGGAGTAATGAGCGGTGTTGCAGGATCCATGGGAGGAGGAGTAGTCGCATATGGAGCTATTCTCGGAGCCTGCTTTATCGGCGGCATATTCGAGATGATACTCGGATTTATGCTCAAACCGCTCCGCAGATTCTTCCCGAGCGTAGTAACAGGTACAGTCGTAACTGCGATCGGTCTGTCGCTTATCAGCGTAGGTATCAACTCGTTCGGAGGCGGCAACAATAACAAGGACTTCGGTTCACCGACAAACCTTCTGATCGGTCTTGCTGTACTGATTTTCATAATTGTACTGAAACACTTCACGAAGGGGATCTGGTCTGCGGCATCGATCCTGTTCGGTATCATTTTCGGATACATCCTCTGCGCGATCCTGGCTCTGTTCCTCGACACTACTTTTGTTGTAGATGGCGAGACCTACATCCACTCGTGGGTACTGCAGTGGGATAAGGTAGCGGCGGCTGCCTGGATATCGCTGCCTAAGATAATGCCGGTGAAATTTGTGTTCGATGTACGTGCGATCATTCCTATCATGATAATGTTCATCGTAACAGCTGTAGAGACCATCGGTGACCTTTCAGGAATCACTGAGGGAGGTCTCGGACGTGAAGCTACCGATAAGGAGCTTTCCGGCGGAGTTGCATGCGACGGTATCGGTTCGACATTCGCTACATTCTTCGGCGTTCTGCCTAACACTTCTTTCAGCCAGAACGTAGGACTTGTAGGAATGACCAAGATCGTGAACCTCTTTGCCATCACTATGGGCGCGCTTTTCCTGGTGCTCTGCGGATTCTGCCCTAAGCTGGCTGCCATTGTACAGCTGATGCCTCAGTCGGTACTCGGCGGTGCTGCCGTAATGATGTTTGCGTCGATCGTAGTCAGCGGTATACAGCTGATCACCAAGGACGGCATCGGAAACCGTGAGGTAACTATCGTTGCAGTATCGCTCGGACTTGGCTATGGCCTCGGTTCAACAGCCAATGTGCTGGCGTTCATGCCTCCGTTCGTAGGATACATTTTCGGCGGCTCCGGAATCGTTCCGGCTGCTATCGTGGCGATCATTCTCAACATAGTGCTTAAGAAAGATCCTGAAGAGAAGGAAGTAGAACCTCTCTGGGATTGATCCGTTCTTATAGGTGAAAATATGCTGCGTCAGAGAATAGTATTCCATGGATGGGTGCAGGGTGTCGGTTTCAGATACTGGGCCAGACATGCAGCCGGAATGTATGGCGCAACCGGCTGGGTCAGAAACGATCCTGGTGGTACCGTGACAATGGAGATACAGGGAACACAGGAACAGATAGATCAGGTGGTAACAGCCCTTGAGAGAGGGAGATTCATCCAGATAGACCGCATGGATGTCACTTCAATTCCCGTGATAGAAACAGAACGCGCCTTCCGCACGCTGGGATAGACAGTCCGGCGCATAAAATGCTGTCATTTGGAGTCTGTATGTGAGATACTGTGGATATAGAAGACAGAAAAATCAGCAACTGTAATCAAACGTAAAGGAGAGTGCGATATGAAAATTGCAATGGCAAATGATCATGCCGGAACACAGATGAAAGAAGAGATAAAGGCTTATCTCCTTGCACAGGGCTATGAGGTGGAAGACTTCGGAACATATGACAGTGAGTCCTGCGATCTGTCGGATTTTGTGTATCCTGCTGCTCTGGCAGTTGCCAGAGGTGAATGTGACAGAGGCATCTTCTGTGATGGCGTAGGCTATGGAAGCGCTCTGATCGCAAACAAGATAAACGGCTGCTATGCTGCAGTCTGCCAGGATCCGGTGTGTGCTGCACTTGCAAGAGAGCATACCGATTCAAATATCCTGTGCCTCGGAGCCAAGATCATTGGCGGCCTTATGTCAATGGAGATAGTCAAGACCTGGCTTACAACAGAACCGCTTATGCAGGAGAAATATCGCAGAAGAGTTCAGAAAGTCTGTGACATAAATGATAAACACTGCGTTCCTGTAAAATAATAAACGATGCAATTATGACGGCACCTCACGAAAGTGAGGTGTTATTTTTTTATCTGCGGCAGTCAGATAATAGGGAACGGCATTTGTATGGTATAATAAATTGAAGTGGTATGCGGAAGCATGCTGCTGTACTTGATATGATCCGTTAATTATTCAGACAAAACGCTGAAGAAGCGAAACCGTGCAAAGCAAATGAAAGATAAAAACAAACACACAAAAGCAACTCATAGCAAAAGAGCTAAAAAATCAATAGGGAGAAGGCTGCTTACCATAATAGGAGGGCTGATCATACTGGGAGCTGTTGCAGTCCTTGCTACAGTGATCATAACTGCCGCCAAAGTAGGGAGCATAAATCAGGACAGCCTGTATGCAAACATAGAACGCTCCTCCATTCTATATGACATAGAAGGAACAGAGATAGACACTTTGCATTACACCGAAGACAGGACGATAGTCCCTATAGATGAAATGCCTGATGACCTTAAAAATGCGTTCATTGCCATAGAAGATAAAACCTTCTACAGTCATCATGGATTCAACTGGCGCAGGATGTTCGGTGCCGTACTGTCTAAACTCACCGGAAGATCCTCGGCCATCAGCGGCACGTCCACGATCACCCAGCAGCTCGCAAGAAACGCCTATCTTGCTGAGATAAAGAGTCAGCGCAGCATAAGCAGAAAGCTGTCTGAGATGTTTATTGCCTGGCGGCTCGAGAATACGCTGACAAAGGATGAGATCCTTGAAGCGTATCTGAATACGATCTATCTGGGTTATGGAAACTACGGCGTGAGCGCTGCAGCCCGCACTTACTTTTCCAAAGAAGCAGATGAACTGACTCTTGCTGAATGTGCAGCTCTGGCCGCGCTTCCGCAGGCGCCGGATTCCTATGCGCTGATCACAGAGGATCCGGAAGGGAACGAGGAGATCAAAAATATAAGCTATTACTCTCTCGACTCAGTCGGAGGAACGAGGACAGAAGCTGAAGACTGGGAAGCGGACGATGCGGAAACAGAAGACGGGGAGAACGCAGGCACCGGTTATTATGCAAATGACATATCAAAGGAGAGACGCGATCTCGTTCTGGATCTTATGGCGGATCAGAAATACATATCTTCAGATGAAGCCGAAGGCGCAAAAGTTGATATCATAGACATCCTTTCGCCGAGTTTCGAAAAGAAGGGATCTGCATATACATACTTTACCGATTATGTGGCGGGCGTAGTCACAAACGATCTTATGGAGAAGTATAAGATCTCTGAAGAAGAAGCCCAGCGCATGGTATATACCGGCGGACTGCAGATACATACAACGCTGAGAAGCGATGTGCAGAATGCCATCTACAATGAGTTCCAGAATGATTACAACTTCCCGGCAGCAGTAGACGGCAGCAAGGTGCAGGCCAGCATGGTCGTTACTGAAGTCGGTACGGGATACATAAGCGGATTTGTAGGAGGACGCGATGCTGAGGGTTCCAATCTGTTCAACAGGGCGATAAGCCCGAGGCAGCCGGGATCGTCGATCAAGCCTCTGGCAGTCTACGGGGCCGCTCTCCAGAAGAGTTTCGAGTACGCTGCAAAGAATAAGACATTTGAATACACTGACTATGGATTTGACAAGCAGGGCGTAAACTACTGGGGCGACTACATCACGGCAAGCTCAGTCGTGGTAGATGAGCCGCTCACGATAAACGGCGAGGAGTGGCCGCAGAACTTCTCGAAGTCATATTCTGGAAAACAATCGCTGAGGACAGCCCTGCAGCAGTCCATCAATACCTGCGCAGTTAAGATACTCTGGCAGGTTGGACTCGATTATTCCATGGAGCTGCTCGAAAAGTACGGACTTACGACTCTTGAGACCGATACAAGTGCACAGGCAAACGATCTGAATCCTGCTGCTCTTGCTCTTGGCGCCATGACATACGGCGTCACTCCTCTTGAAATGTCGCTTGCATATGCAGCTTTCCCGAATGGCGGAAGCGTCAACTCTGCGGTATGCTACACGGATGTGGCGGACGGAAACGGAAAGGTCCTTCTGAAGGGAGAATCCAAGTCGACTAAGGTCCTTGACGAGGGCGTTGCCTGGATCATGACAGACCTCCTGAAGTCAGTCGTATCGAGAGGAATCGCAGGAAATGCCGCAATTGCAGGCGTAGAGGTCGGCGGCAAGACCGGAACAACAAACGACACGTTTGATGTATGGTTTGATGGATTCACTCCTGATTATGCAGCGGCTTTGTGGATAGGTACTGACCTCAATGTGGAGATGCTTGGCTCATCGGCACAGGCTGCGGCTTTATGGAGCAGGATAATGAGGCAGGTAGACGGCATCACGGAAGGCGAATACCTTGAAATGCCTTCAAATGTAATTAAGGCAAACGGTGAGTATTATACTGACGGCACTGAAAAGAATGCCGGGAAGTATACCGGAGGCTCATCAAATAAAGGTAAGAAGAAACAGGATGATGACAACGATAAAAAGAATAATGATAATGCCTCCACTCCGGCAGACGATACAGGCGGCGATTCCGGCGGCGGCAGTACTGATGCAGGCAACGGCGGCAGCGGCGGCGGTACTGATGCAGGCAACGGCGGCAGCGGCGGCGGTACTGATGCAGGCGACAGCGGCAGCGGCGGCGGTACTGATGCAGGCGACAGCGGCAGCGGCGGTGGTACTGATGCAGGCGACAGCGGCAGCGGCGGTGGTACTGATGCAGGCAACGGCGGCAGCGGTGACTCAGGCGGCGGTGAAGCAGCGCCTGAAAGTGACGGCTAGCTGAAGAAGCAGCAGAACGGCAGTAAATAAGGAACATTAATGAATAAGTTGAAGCAATATTTTCTAATCCGTTTCTAATTTTATTCTAATTGCGCATAAATGGAGTTTTCATTTTGCCGGCTTATCATAAGACCATCAGAGAAAGGTCTGAAAGAGACCGGTAAACAGTCAGAATAAATAAGGAGGCAGAAATGGATAATTATCAGAAAGTAGAACAGCTCGTTAACAAGGCAGGATGCAGCTACGAAGATGCGAAGGCAGCCCTTGAAGGATGCGGATGGGACATGCTGGACGCTGTAATAAGTCTTGAGAGAGAAGGAAAAGTCAATAAGGAATCATCAGAACATAAAACGGATGAACCGATAGAGATCATCCCTGAGGTTTCCGAAGACAATATCTCCGGAAACAGCAGCCAGCAGATAACATACAGCTATGCTGAAGATAAGGGGGGAGATCAGGACAGCAAGGAAAACGCCGGCAGTTCAAAGAAAGCTCCGAAGCGTGGGTGCAAGTTCTTTAAACGCATCAAGAGCATACTGATGAACAACAGGATGGTGATCATTAAAAGTAATGGTAAGCAGATAGCAGATCTTCCTATCCTGATCCCGGTCATAGCGCTCATAGCTTTCTTCTGGGCAACGCTGATCGTCGCAGTAGCTGCAATGGTATTCGGATGCCGCTTCCACTTTGAGGGAGAGGACCTCGGAAAGACCAATATAAATAATACAATGGATAAAGCAACAGACTACGCTGAAAAGGTCAAAAAGGACCTGTCAAAAAAAGTAAATGACGAACAGAATACTGATAATTGAAGACGAGGAAAAGATAGCGCGTTTCATAGAGCTCGAACTCATTCATGAGGGATATGAGGTCGAGAAGTGCGGAGACGGCAGAACAGGGCTGGAACTGGCTGAAGGCGGTGACTTCAGCCTTGTTTTGCTTGATATAATGCTCCCGGGTCTGAATGGTCTGGAAGTGCTCAGAAGGCTGAGGAAGAACTCCGATGTGCCTGTAATAATGCTGACAGCCCGTGATGCGGTGATGGATAAGGTCGCCGGGCTGGACCAGGGCGCAGACGACTACATAACCAAGCCTTTTGCAATAGAAGAACTCCTTGCGAGGATAAGGCTGGTGCTGCGCCGCAGATCTTACCATAATCATGAAGCTGCGCCGGAAGCTCCGGCTGACCTGCTCAGATGCGGGGAGCTCACCTTGTCGGAAAGCCATCACGAAGTAAAATATGCGGGCAATGAAATAGAGCTGACCGGAAGGGAATTCGATCTGCTCAATACCCTGCTTACCAATAAAAATATAGTGCTGTCCAGGGACCGCCTTCTGGGCAAGGTCTGGGGATATGACTACATGGGCGAGACAAACGTGGTCGACGTGTATATCAGATATCTGCGAAGCAAGATAGACGAAGTGTACGGCATAAACCTCATCCAGACTGTCCGCGGAGTAGGATACGTTATCAGGGACGAGAATGAGTAAAGGGAAGAGAAAAAGAGAAAAGCCAGTCAGTACAGGATCAATAGCATTCAGAATAGGGCTCAGTTCGGGCTTTAATCTGCTGCTCATTTTCATTGTGATCGATGTTGTGCTGTTTGGCATTTTTATTTGGCCATATATTAAAGATGCGTCTGGCACCGCTGAGATCACCGTCGACAGCTTTAATACCTTTAAGGTACTGCTTAAAGAGTGGAAGTATGATGTATTATTGAGGCTGGAAGGACTCCTGGTCGTGCTCTGGGTGCTGTTTGACACCCTTAAGGTGCGTGCCAAGCTAAGGCCTCTGCAGGAGTTCGCTGATGCAGCTCTTAAGCTCAGTGAACTGGACGGCGAAGCAGAACAGCGCTATCAGAAGCTGGAGAATGCCATCGACATGCTGAGTCCTGCAGAAGACGATCAGAAGCTTTCAACAGGCGATGCCGAACTGGCCGGTCTTGAGACTGCAGTCAATAAGCTGATGACCCGGATGAGGGACTCATACAGACAGCAGGCGCGCTTCGTATCCGATGCTTCGCACGAGCTGCGCACCCCTATAGCTGTGATCCGGGGCTATGCGGATCTGCTCGACCGCTGGGGCAAAACCGATGAGAAGATACTTGAGGAGTCCATTGAGGCAATAAAAAGTGAAAGCGAAAACATGCAGCATCTCGTGGAACAGCTGCTGTTTCTGGCGCGCGGCGACAGCGGAAGGACACCTCTGAATGTGACAGACTTTGACATTTCTGACATGATGAAGGAGGTATGGGAAGAGTCCTCCATGATCGACAAGGATCATGAATACAGATTCGAAAGCGGAGGAGAAATCCCGGCACGCGGAGATATTTCTCTCATCAAGCAGGCGGCCAGGATACTTATTGAGAACGCTTCCAAATACACCCCGGAAGGCGGGGAGATAATGCTTAAGAGCCTGACTGTGGAAGGGCATCCGGCCTTCTCCGTACAGGACAGCGGAATCGGAATAAGCGAAAGCGACATACCGCATATTTTTGACCGTTTCTACCGTGCGGACGATTCCAGGTCCAAACAGACCGGAGGAAGCGGTCTTGGGCTCGCCATAGCCAAGTGGATAGTAGAACGTCACGGCAGCCGCTTCGAGGTCATCTCAAGAAAAGACATAGGAACATGCACAGGAATACAAGAGAAACGATCTTGGA
>JAFVPI010000078.1 GCA_017505405.1 Mogibacterium sp. | reverse complement strand
ATCAATACCGGATGGAATTAAGTATCTGGACTTTTTTAATAGTATGCCCGCTGACATTTCTCGGAGGGTTCGTTGATGCAGTCGCGGGCGGCGGAGGTCTTATCTCGCTGCCCGCTTATATGATTGCAGGTGTGCCTGTTCATAATGCCATAGCAACCAATAAACTGAGCTCTGGCATGGGCACCACGATATCAACATACAGGCTCGCGAAGCTCGGCTACATCCCTTGGCGCAAAGCCGCTTTGTGCATCGCCATGGCAATGATAGGCTCATCTTCAGGTGCGAAGCTTGCGCTCATGGTGGATGCAGAGCTTTTCAAACGGATCATGCTTGTCATCATTCCGCTTACGGCACTGTATGTGATGCGGAATAAAAAGATGGACGAAAAGGAGCCGCTCAGCAGCCGCCAGACGCTGATACGCTCGGCCCTAGTAGCCCTGCTGATAGGAGCATACGATGGATTCTACGGACCGGGAACCGGAACGTTCCTCATACTGCTTCTGACAGCTTTCGCACATTTCAGACTCGGAGAGGCCAACGGAGTGGCAAAGTCCATCAATCTTACTACCAATCTGACTTCTCTGGCCGTTTATCTTATGAACGGCAAGGTTATACTATTGCTTGGATTTTTCGGCGGTCTGTTCGGCATCATAGGCAATTACATCGGTGTGACATTCTTTGAGAAGAAGGGTGCAAAAGCTGTCAGACCGCTCATGATCACCGTACTGGTCATCTTTTTTATCAGGATACTGACAGAGATCCTCTGACCGGATATCACACAAAAGGGATTTGAAATGAACAATTATAAAACTATAGGGATAATCGGCGGCATGGGACCTCTGGCCACTTATGATCTGGCTGAAAAGATATTGAATAATACTGTTGCCTCATGCGACCAGGACAATATTCCTGTGCTTATAGACTGCAATACGAGGATCGCGGACAGGACTGCCGCGATACTGCACGGGGGAGACGATCCGCAGCCGGAGATGAAAAAGAGCGCAAAACGCCTTGAGACAGCCGGGGCAGATGTTCTCATGATGGCATGCAATACCGCACATTACTTCTATGACAGCATATGCGAAGACATAAGTATACCTGTCCTTCATATGCCACGGCTGACTGCTCAGCTCCTGCTCAGTATGGGTGTGAAGAAGGCGGGTGTACTGGCGACAGACGGCACATGCCAGAGCGGCGTCTATGGTGACGCGCTTAAAGAAGCCGGAATAGAACCTGTTTATCCTTCTGCGGAAAAGCAGAAACTTATCATGAGCCTTATCTATGACCACGTCAAGGCAGGCATCATGGATTTTTCGGATCTGGATATAGATGGGATCATCGCTGAAATGCAGGAGAAAGGAGCTGAGATCCTGATACTAGGCTGCACTGAGCTGCCTGTGGCTTTTGATCTTATCGGAAAGACTGCGCTTCCGACCGTTGATCCGACAGTAGTTCTCGCCAGAGCGGCAGTAAGTTTTGCAGGTGCGCCGCTGAAAGAGATTCAAAAATAGGAAACTATCCGATAAAAAAGAGTTTTATTATATATTGCCCGCATGCTACAATGTACCGGGAAAAGGGCAGGGACAGTTGACAAACTGTTCTCTTGCTGTTTTTTGTAAGATCATACTTAAGAGTTTTCTATCACTACCGGAGAATAATTATGCATAAAAAACCTATCACCAACAAACTGCTGTGGATATTTGCTGTCGGACAGTTCGGATGGAGTTTGCTTTCGGGAATAGTCGCAAACTGGATGGTATATTATTATACCGGCACGCCTGATGCACAGAATCCGCTCACGGGAATCTTTGCTTCTGGAATAACCCAGCACCCGATCGTATTCAAGCTGACTCTGTTCGGCCTGGTGCTTGCCGTCGGCCGTATATTTGATGCCATCACAGATCCTCTTATCGCAGGATGGTCAGACCGCGCCAAATATAAAGGCGGACGCCGCATACCTTTTATGCGCACCATAGCTATACCGTTCGCACTCATAACCATAGGGCTTTTCACACTGCCGCAGACAGGCAGCATAGTCATAAACGACGTGATACTCTTTGCGCTGCTTATAACGTTCTACCTGTTCATGACGATTTTCTGCACGCCATACAACGCGCTGATCGCTGAGCTTGGAGATACGCAGGAGCACCGCATAAATGTATCGACATACATCTCGTTCACGTTCATAGCAGGTCAGTCTATCTCGTTCATGCTGCCTAATGTAGCCGGAGCTCTTCAGGGAGCGTTCGGGCTGGAAGGCTCAGTAAGGATGGCTGTTGCCATCATGGCGACTCTCGCATGCATAGCCATGCTGGTACCGTCCCTGTATATCAAGGAGCGCGACTATCTTGAGGCAAAGCCAAGCGAAACAAAGGCGTTTTCATCTCTCCTCAAGACATTCCAGAACAGACAGTTCAGACGCTTCGTATACAGCGATGTGATTTACTTCTTTGCTCTTACGCTCTTCCAGACAGGCCTTGCATTTTATGAGACCAAACTCATGGGAATAGAGGATACATGGACCTTTGTGCTGACTGCAACAATGACTTTCCTCAGCGTTTGCCAGTACCCTGTAGTCAACAAGCTGGCTCCAAAGATCGGAAAGAAGAAAATGATCATCACGGGGTTCTTTGGCTACGCGCTGGTCTTCCTCATCACATTCCTCTGCGGAAAGGGACTGTACTGGGGATTTATCGTAGCAGTCTGTGCATCCGTTCCAATGGCTATCCTCGGGATCCTGCCGCAGGCCTGTGTCGCTGACGTGGCCGAACTCAGCCGTCTTGAGACAGGCGAGGACAGAAGCGGCATGTTCTTTGCTGCCCGCACATTCGCATTCAAGATGGGCCAGGCTCTTGCGATGGTAGTATTCACATCCATCACTGTCTCGGGTACGCCGGGAAGCTACAGGGCAACTGCGGCTGTTGCATTTGTCACCTGCGTGACCGGAGCATGTCTCTTCTTCCTGTACAACGAGAAGATGATTCTTGCAAGGATAAGAGAGATAAAGGGCGAGGAGTAGATACAGAACAGAAACACGCCGGGAGCATAAGCGGAAGCATATGCTCCTTTTTTTGTTTTCTCCGTTTGTGGTATTATTAAACTATGATGAAGGGCAATTACGCACATGCTGCAGACAATCCGCTGGGCAATGCTCCGCTCGCACCTCTGATAGCCAGATTTTCGATTCCGGCTATCATAAGCATGCTGATCGGAGCTGCCTATAATGTTACAGACCAGATATTCATTGGTCACGTGGTTGGCATGCTCGGAAATGCCGCAACCAATGTTGTCTTTCCGACTGTAACGCTTACGACGGGACTCAGCATGCTTTTCGGAATAGGAACAGCTGCAAATTTCAGCATAAGCCAGGGAGCGGACGAACTCGATGAAGCGAAAAAATATGTGCATACAGGACTGACCGGAGTCATCATCGCCGGTCTGGTCACAGGTATACTTGTTTTTCTGTTAAGGTTCAGGGTAGTTACAATATGCGGAGCTGATCCGGACGGTTTGGTATATGACTACGCGGTATCATACCTGTCCATCACGACCCTGGGGCTTCCGTTCCATATGTTTTCGCATACAGCTTCTACTATCATAAGAGCGGACGGCAGTCCTTCCTATTCCATGATATGCACCGTTTCGGGCGCCGTGCTGAATGTGTTCCTCGACTGGCTGTTCATGTTCCCTTTGGGCATGGGGCTTGTGGGAGCGGCTGCTGCGACTGCGATCTCTCAGATCTTCAGCTGCCTCCTTGCAGTGCTGTATCTGCCGAGGTTCAGGGCTTTCGGCATCAGAGTCGATGAGATGAGAGTAAGCCTTCCGCATCTGAAAAAAAGCATGTCTGCAGGCATTCCTAATTTCTGCAACCACATGCTGATGATGTGCACAGCTATTGTGCTCAATAATGTGCTGTCATCTTACGGCGCAGCTTCAGTTTACGGACCGGATATACCGCTGGCGGTGGCAGGGATCGCTCAGAAGACCAACATGATCATGGTGTCTTTCGCAGTGGGACTTGCGCAGGGATGCCAGCCTATATGGGGCTTCAATCTGGGCGCAAAAAAATATGAACGGGTGAAAGGAACCTACTGGAGAGCATTCGGTGCGGCTTTTACTGTCGGGGTCCTGTTCTTCATAGCTCTCCAGACCTGTCCGAGACAGATAATTTCAATATTCGGAACCGGATCCGAACTGTATTATGAGTTTGCGGAAAAATATCTTAAGATTTATATGTTGCTGGTGTTCTTCCAGAATATACAGCCTGTGACGATCAACTATTTTTCGGCGACCGGCAACCACAGGCAGGGCCTGCTGGTATCACTGTCAAGACAGGGGCTGTTTCTGATCCCGCTTCTGCTTATACTCCCGAAGTTCATGGGGATAAACGGCGTGCTGGCCGCCAGTCCTATAGCGGATACCATGGCTTTCATCATGTCTGTTTCTATGGTGCTCCTGAGCTTCAGAAGACTGGAGGAGTTAAGTCCCGGAGAGTAGGACCGGCAAAAGACAGCGATAATAAGTACGGCCCGGATCATGCCTCCGCTATACTGCGGTGGCTTTTTTTAGTATAATAAACTATGTATAGGCAGTGCAGACAACAGGTCCCATACCTGCCTGATACAATGACTGAAAAGGGAAGAACTTTAATGAGTCTGGAACATAAACGGAAAAATAAAAAAGCATGTATCTCAGGGCTTTTAGTGAGCCTGATCCTTGCATTGCTTCTTATGGCACAGATGGCTCTGGCCGTTGATGCTGATGCGACAGAACCGTCAGTTGACCCTGTCAGGAGCAACGATAATTATTCTGCTGTTGTATACGACAACACCAACGGGCTGCCTACAGCGGAAGCAAATGATATCGTTCAGACTGAGGAGGGCTTTATCTGGATCGGCTGCTATGCGGGCCTTGTGCGGTACGATGGCAATACATTTGAGCGTCTGGATTCAACTGAAGGAGTCAACAGCATATCAAGCCTGTATGTCGACAATAAGAACAGGCTCTGGATAGGCACCAATGATAACGGTGTGGCTGTTATGGAGAAAGGTGAGTTCCGCTTCTGGGACGAGAAGGACGGGCTTGGAGCTTCCAAGGTAGTCGAGATCGAAGGGGACGATTCGGGACGCATTTATGTCGGGACCACGGCGGGCATCCATATGTTCGATCCGGATCTTGAGATGACATCCCTGAAAGACGAAAGAATCAGTGATGTGTATGTTGAGAGCATGGTCTCCGGCGATAACGGACTAATATACGGCACTACACATGATGGCAATGTATTCATTCTGCGTGACGGACACCTTGTAAACTATTACGAGATAGATGAGACTATGCACCCTATAACCTGTGTATATCCGGACCGGAAAAAACCGGGATGGATATATTACGGAACCGAGGATGAAGGGGTCTTTCACGTAAACCTGCAAAGCGGTTTCAATACTGCGGAAAGCATAGATATCTCCCCGCTTGTCAGTGTGTTTGATTTAAACCAGATAGGCGACTATATCTGGGTCTGCACACGTTACGGTGCAGGTGTGATCGCTGAAGACGGGTTCCACTCTCTGCACCATCTGCCTCTTAACAATTCTGTTGACCACGTGATGATGGACTATGAAGGCAATCTTTGGTTCACATCATCACGCCAGGGCGTAATGAAACTGGTGGCAAACAGGTTCACGGATATCTTTGCGCGTTACGGTATCCGCAATAATGTCATAAATACCACCTGCGTGCTGGATGGAAATCTCTACATGGGTTCGGACAGCGGACTGATTGTAACAGATGAAAACGGAGTGGTAGACTCCATACCGCTGACTTCAGTAAAGGCAGCAGACGGAGGTCCGCTGACTGATGAACAGAACTCTTCTGACCTGCTTGACCTGCTTGACGGTATCCGCATCCGCTCTGTGATACGTGACAGCAAGGACCGTCTCTGGATATCCACATGGAAATCGCTGGGACTTCTGCGCTATGACCATGGAGAACTCACGGTATTTGACGATTCAGACGGGCTCATGTCAGACCGTATCCGATGTGTATATGAAACAAGGGACGGCAGGATCCTCGTTGCATTAACGGGCGGACTCAATATCATAAAGGACGATAGCGTCATTTCTGCATATGACAAGGACGACGGCATATTCAACAATGAGACACTGAATGTCTGCGAAGCGCCAAACGGGGATCTGATCCTCGGCTCAAATGGTGATGGCATTTACATCATCAACAGCGAGGGCATAAGGAACATAGGAAAAGAAAACGGCCTTACTTCCGGTGTCATAATGCGTATAAAGTACGATGATAAGAATAAAGTGTTCTGGTTAGTAACCGGAAACTCGCTTGCCTACATGACAGAGAAGTACAAGCTTACTACGATAAGCAAATTCCCGTACCCTGACAACTTTGACATGTTCATGAACAGCAAGGGAGATATGTGGATACTCAGCAGCGACGGGATCTATGTTACGCCTGCCAAAGACCTTCTGGACAATAAGGCAGATGACCCTGTCCACTATGGACAGGCCAACGGCATACCTTGCATAGCAACAAGCAATCCGTATAACTGCCTGACGGAGAACGGAGACCTTTATATTTCGGGTAGATCGGGAGTGGCAAAGGTAAACATCGAGGAATCGCTGGAATACATCGAAGACCTTAAAATGTCGGTTCCATACGTAAAAGCCGACAGCAAGTTCATATATCCTGATGAGAAAGGCTATTTCCACATACCTGCAACAACAAAGAAACTGGCTGTTTATGCTCATGTTTACAACTACTCACTGACTGATCCGATGGTATCGTTCATGCTCAGGGGCTTCGAAAGAAAGCCGTCGACTGTCAGACGAAGTGAACTGGGACCGCTGTACTATACAAACCTGCAGGGCGGAACATACAGATTCGATATGCAGCTAAAGGATGCGATGGGCAGAAGCAGCAAGACCATGGAGACCACGATCATCAAGGAAAAGGCCTTCTATGAGCAGGCATGGTTCTTCGCGCTTGCGCTGGCATTATTCGGAGGAGGTTCCCTGGGGCTTCTGCATCTGTATGTCCGTGATAAATTCAGAAAGATCGAAATAAAGCACCGCGAGAAGGCGGAACGCGACAGGGTCACCAGTGAGCTGCGCATGGCAAATCAGATACAGACGGGTGTGCTCCCGCATGAATTCCCGCCTTTCCCGGAGCGCAAAGAGTTCGAATTATTTGCCCTGATGGAACCGGCCAGAGAGGTCGGAGGCGATTTCTATGACTTCTTCCTCATTGATGATGATCATCTTTGTATGGTGATCGCGGATGTAAGCGGAAAAGGCGTGCCGGCTGCACTGTTCATGATGAATTCAAAGGTGCTCATCAAGTCACTTGCTTCAGGAGACAACTCGCCTGCAGAGGTGCTCGAAAAAGTGAATAAGGAGATATGTGAGAATAATCAGATGGAGATGTTCGTCACAGTCTGGCTGGGTGTACTGGAGCTTTCAACAGGAAAGGTCGTGGCGGCTAATGCAGGACACGAATATCCGGCGATAGGTCATCTGGGTGAAGAATTTGAGCTCATAAAGGATAATCACGGATTTGTTGTCGGCGGCATGGAAGGAGTGACATACAAAGATTACGAGCTTCAGCTCAAGCCGGGAGACAAGCTCTTCGTATATACCGACGGTGTACCTGAAGCTGAAAATACAAAGACTGAGATGTTCGGAACGGAGCGCATGCTTGAAGCGCTTAACGCGGATAAGCATGCTCCGGTCGAAGAGCTGCTGAGAAATGTACGCAAGGCGGTCACGGAGTTTATTGGCGGCGCAGAGCAGTTTGATGACCTGACCATGCTTGCGGTGGAATATACAGGACCGGAAACAGATAAGTAGAACGGGAGAGGACATGGCATTTATTCTGACATATGATATCGGTACTACCGGAGTTAAAACCTGCCTGTTTGAGGTGGATAAGAAGATCAGTCTGCTGGAGTCCACATCTGCGGGATATCCTTTGTATATCCTTGAAGGAGGCGGAGCCGAACAGGATGGCGATGACTGGTGGAACGGCATGGCCTCGAGCACGAGGGAACTGTTTGATAAGGTGGACATCACGCCTGACCGGATCGAGGGGATATCCTTTTGCTCACAGATGCAGGGCATTGTTATAGTAGATAAAAACGGCGAACCGATACACAGGCCGATGAGCTACATGGACCAGCGCGCTAAGGAGGAGCTTAAGAAGGGAATAGCAAACGGTATACAGATCGCCGGCGCGAATGTCTTCAAGCTGATACCAAGCCTCAGGATAACAGGCGCCGTAACGAGCTCAGTAAAGGACCCGGTCTGGAAATACAAATGGCTGGAGGCTCACGAGCCGAGGTTCAGGGACGCGTACAAGTGGCTTGATGTAAAGGATTATCTTATCTGCCGCTGCACCGGTGAGTTCACCATGACTGAGGATTCGGCTTTCGGGACTCTCATCTATGATACACGTCCCGATGGCAAATGCTGGAGCGAAGAGCTTTGCGATATGTTCGGGATCAACATGGAACTGCTGCCGAGGATCATAAGATCCACAGACAAAGTCGGAGGACTTACTGAAAAGGCTGCTGCAGATCTTGGACTTAAGGCCGGAACGCCTGTGTTCGGAGGAGGCGGTGACGCATCGCTTATAGGAGTCGGAGCCGGCAGTGTCGAAGTCGGTGACACGCATATCTACAGCGGAACATCAGGCTGGGTCTCGACCGTGACCAGAAGGCAGGTAGTCGATGTCACATCAATGATAGCCTCCGTGACCGGAGCACAGGAAGGAAAGTACAACTACTTTGCTGAGATGGAGACTGCGGGCAAATGCCTTGAGTGGGTGAGAGACCATCTGGCGCTTGATGAGATAGGAGTTTACATAAAGAAAGAGGGTATTCCGTCAGACTATGAGCAGAGAAACACGAGTCTGTTCGGATATCTTAATGATGTTGTAAAGGATGTGGAGCCGGGCTCGGGCGGCGTTATATTCACTCCGTGGCTGCACGGCAACAGGTGTCCTTTTGAAGACCCTAATGCGACAGGAATGTTTTTCGGCATAGGACTTGAGACCGGCAAGACAGAGATGATACATGCCGTCCTTGAAGGCGTGTTCTATCACCTCAGGTGGATGCTGGAGTGTCAGGGCAGAAGAATGAAGACTTCCGATCCGATAAGATTTGTCGGCGGCGGGGCACTCGCACCTGTATCATGCCAGATGCTGGCAGATATAACGGGAAGGACCATAGAGACGGTCGACTCTCCTCAGAATGTGGGAGCTGTCGGTGCCGCTGCAGTTGTTGCGGTCGGTCTCGGACTTATACCCGATCTCGAATGCACCAAACAGTTCATTCCGGCAGCTGCAACTTACAGACCGGACATGAAAAGGCATGCCAAATATAAACCGTATTACAAGACGTTCAAAAAGCTGTATGCAGCCAATAAAAACCTTTTTAAGGCGGTGTCAAAGTAGAAAAGGGGGATATTTATGCATTTTGTATTCTGGGGAGACGGATCGCAGGCTGCGAAAGACCTTGTGGATGCGATACAGGTGCGCAGCACAGACAACTTCAACTGGACGTTCATCTTTATCCTGGCGGTCGTATTCTATGTATACTGGACTGAGATCCACAATAAGAAATACGACATGGTCTTCGCCGGGCTTGCGCTTTACGGAGTGCACTGGTTCTATGAGATCTTCAACGCCATAATCGGACATGTTACAGGATACCCGCTGTGGTCGGTCAGCAACGAGTCGACAACATTCATTCTGCTGATAGGCGTGTGCTGGGAGCTGTCAATGATGTTCTCACTGGCAGGAATGATATCGCTGAAGATGCTGCCTGATGACCGCAGCACAAGATATTTCGCCAAAAACGGAAAAAAGGGCATCGACTGCAAATTTGCCGGTGCGCTGAGCATGGCTCTGCTGTTTGCCCTGTTCGAATCCTTCCTTGCAGGAACTTCAAACCACTCGTTCATATGGGTGTATAAATGGTGGGGTGTGCTCCCGGTATTCATCACTACGTATGTACCGTTCTTTCTTGCTGCAAACTATGTACCTGACATGGCTCCGGCAAAAAGAAAAAGATTCCTCATGGCTGTATGGGGAATCGATGCGCTGCTCCTCATCATACTGATACCGGCAGGCGTTATTTAGGACCCGGGACTATATGCTTATTTTAAGCGCATTCAGGCCGAATAGATTCTGGTATTTTATTTCATTTGCGATGGAATAGACAGTACGTATGCCTATGTTGGATGCCTCATCACCGCCTTCGGTCAGGTGATTGCGCTCCTCCGGATCGAACGGGATGCAGTCATCTTTTATGTGAAGAGTTACCTCATCGCTCTTACAGACCACTCTGACATCGACGGAGTGGTCTTTTTTGTCCTTGTTGAAACCGTGATCGATAACATTGACGACCATCTCCTCTGCGGCAAGGCCGGCATAATATGATCTGCGTTTGTCTATGCCTCTCTCCAGGCAGAACTTCTGGACATCCTCAGAAATGTTGACGGCTTCATCAATGCTTTTGACGGATATCTCAGTGAACTCATCATCAACGGCGCCGAAGCTGTCAGGTATGACCATCAGCTCGTCAATGGTGCGCGGGAAATGCCTGCTGCTCCTTGCTGCGTAGATCAGAATAATGATTATTGAAACGATCCCGTTTATCACATTCGCGAAATATACGCTGTTCATCCCGGTGAAAGGGATGAGTATTGCAGTGAAAAGTGAAACGCTGATCACGCCGTCAAAGAGTGTGAGCACATGCACGATGATCTGCTTGTCTGCCGCCTGAGAATAGGAGATGTAGTGCATGCAGATGATCGCCAGAGGCATGCACAGCGGAAGTATGCGGAAGCCCCATACCGTCATCATGAATACCGGGTCTGCAGGGTCTTTGTAGAAGATGTATGTCAGAGGCTGTGCAAGGAGTATCAGCACTGCGCTTATGGCACACATCAGCGGAACATATCTCCTGATGGCACCCCTCATTACTTCGGTAAGCGACCGCCGGTCTTCTTCACCGATGGCGATGCTCATGAGCATTCTGGAGACTGCCTGCATCCCGCATGGAACTGCCCAGAAGAGTGCGAGGAGGTTGTTGGCAGCCGCAAATGCGGATATGCCTACGGCACCTACATAGACCTCCAGGAGCCTGTTGACTATCAGGCCGCGGAAAGTCTGGTATCCGTTGGCCATGGCGCCCGGGAAACCGATCTTCAGCATCCGTGCGCATTCATGAAGGTCAGGCTTCTTCAGTGTGAAGCGGAGACTGGATCTTCCGGATACAAAGTACCATGCTTCAACTAAAAGATATACCCACATGCCAATGGAAGATGCCAGGGCAAGGCCTAAGGCTTCCATGTGCATCACCGCAACAAATAAATAGTTCAGCAGCAGATTCACCGCTATGTAAACGAGCACGGCGAGCTGTGTGATGCGGCCTTTGTTTTCGATAAAAAGGAATGAAGAAAACTGGTTGCTTAGTATGAGAGGCAGTATGCCTACAGCCTGACCTATGAGATACTGATTCAGCAGGGGACGGACAGCTGCATCATGGGTAAGGAATCCGCTCAGGTCAAATATGGAAAGAATGATCACAAAACCAGTAAAAAGAAGTCCAAAAAGCACTGACAGAATAAGATCGAGGGAATAGATCTCCTGCAGCTTATCCTGACGGTTCTGACCAAGATATTCGCCGCACAGTATGGATGATCCGCCGACCAGCATCAGAGCTACTGCTCCGAAGAGCATGTTGAGCGGTCCGTAAAGGCCGACCGCGCTCATTGCTTCGGTGCCTACGTAGTTGCTGGCAAAATAGCTGGACACTATCATATTGACTGTGCCTACTGCCGCCAGAATGATCTGCACCGGGAGCAGGCGGAACATTAGTTTCCTGACCATGATAACAACTCGCTTTTAAATCATCAGCTGATTATGGCTTAAATCAATAACCAATATATCATAATTGCATTGCAATTGCTAAATATACGGGCATGCTGCCTATACAATAATTCCGCGGTCTTTCGTATGGCTGATTTATGAAAGACCGCGGAATTATTTATATAAGTGGAAGTTATGAAGAAAAAAGTTTTAGCTTATTTTGATGCGGACATCGATGTCCGAAGGCTTGTCCGGTACCGGTATAAGGCTGCCGGAAGGCTTTCCGTTCACTGTGACGGAAGCTGTGCCTTTAAGAGCGCCCGCGCTGTTTTCTACGCTTATGCGGTAGGTAGATCCGCGGAACCTGCGCACACAGCTGAACGAATCGATGCTGTCAGGCAGGCAAGGATCGACGCGAAGTCCGTCGAGTTCAGGCCGGATCCCGAGTATATACTGGCTGGCCGCTACGAACGACCACGCTGCCGTTCCGGTGAGCCAGCTGTTTTTGCCTTCTCCGTGCGTCGCGGCATCTCTGCCTGCAACCGTCTGACAGTAGGCATATGGCTCTGTGCGGTGTATCTCGCTGATATCCTCGAGGAAAACCGGATTGGTCTTGCGATAGACGTCGAATGCGCGGCTGCCGTGCCCCAGCATTGCCTCAGATATAACTATCCATGGATTGCAGTGACAGAATATGCTGGCGTTCTCCTTGTAACCTGGCGGATATGATGAGATCTCGCCTAGCTCAAGGTGGTATTTCGTATAAGCCGGCTGAAGCACCATGATGCCGTATTCAGTCTCGAGGTGTTTTTCTACGCTTTTTAATGCTGTTTCTGCTTCGCCGGTCTCTGCTCCGATGCCTGCCATTACGCACATGCCCTGAGGCTCTATGAATATCCGGCCTTCCTCGCAGTCCTTGCTGCCGACAGGGGAGCCGAATGCATCATATGCGCGTCTGAACCATTCTCCGTCCCATCCTGCATCAAGCACAGCGGCGCGCATGTCGCTGACACTGCTCATGACTTCGGCAGCCTCATTTTCACATCCGATATGTGTGAGAATATCAGCGAATTCTGTTCCGTACTTAACGTACATGCCGGCGATGAATACGCTCTCCGCAACCGGGCCTTCACTTGGACCGGTGATCTGGAAGCTTTCGCCCGGGTGCTCCGAAAAGCAGTTGAGATTCAGACAGTCATTCCAGTCCGCGCGCCCGATGAGCGGCAGGGAATGAGGCCCGAGGTGTGTCGCTGTATATCCCAGGCTCTTTCTGAGATGATCCAGAAGTGAAGCCTTGTTGTTTTCATTGCTGTCAAAGGTACACTGCTCGTCGAGTATGCCGAAGTCTCCGGTCTCCTTTATATATGCGGAGACGCAGGCGATCAGCCACAGAGGGTCATCATTGAAGCCGCTTCCGACAGCTGTGTTGCCGCGCTTGGTAAGAGGCTGGTACTGATGATACGCGCTTCCGTCAGGCAGCTGCGTATTTGCGATGTCGATTATCCTTTCGCGGGCTCTGTCAGGTATCAGGTGCACAAAACCGAGAAGATCCTGGCAGGAATCGCGGAATCCCATTCCGCGTCCCAGACCGCTCTCGTAGTAACTTGCGGATCTGCTCATGTTGAATGTCACCATGCACTGATACTGGTTCCAGATATTGACGGCTCTGTCGAATTTTTCGTTTCCGGAGGAGACTTTATAGCTTGAAAGAAGATCCTTCCAGTATGTTCTGAGCTCATTAAGGGCGGCATCGAACTGCTCCTGCGTGCTGAATCTGGAAATAAGCCTTTCAGCAGGCTCTTTGTTTATCACTCCCGGAGCCGTGAACTTCTTTGAGTACGGATTCTCACAGTATCCGAGAATAAAGATGCATGAATACTGTTTTCCCGGATCAAGCGTGATCTTCAGATGATGGCTGCCGACAGGAGCCCAACCGTGTGCGATGCTGTTGAAGCTTACGCCTGCCTCCACAGCGCGCGGTCTGTCTGCTCCGTTATAAATGCCGACAAACTCATCACGGCTCGTATCGAAGCCGCAGATATCCTTGTTTACATGGAATACCGCGTAGTGGTTTCTGCGCTCGCGGTATTCAGTCTTGTGGTATATAGTGCTTCCTTCGACTTCTACTTCGCCGATGGAGAAATTTCTCTGGAAATTGGAAGCGTCATCCTGAGCATCCCACAGACAGAACTCCACATAGCTGTAAAAATCTATCTCTTTTGTCTCAGAGGAGCGGTTCATCATGGTCACTCTGGTGAGCTCGCAGTTCTCATGAAGAGGGACGAATACCTCCTGAACAACATCCAGATCGTTTTTTGAACTCTCAAATACCGTATATCCGAGGCCGTGCCTGCACCTATATGAATCGAGCGGAGTCTTTACCGGCTGCCAGCCCGGGTTCCAGATGCAGTTTCCATCCTTTATATAGTAGTAATGCCCGCCGCAGTCCATCGGACTGTTGTTGTAACGATAGCGGGTGAGCCTCATAAGCTTAGCGTCCTTATAGAAGCAATAGCCTCCGGAAGTATTTGATATAAGCCTGAAGAAGTCCTGCGATCCGAGATAGTTGATCCACGGGAGAGGAGTCTCAGGCGTTGTTATCACATATTCATTATTGATATCGTCGAAAAAACCAAATTTCATTGGAAACTCCATAATGGCGAATACGTTTTCGTAAGCTTACTGATATTATATTGTCAGAGTACACGATTTGTAAAGAAAAAAATGAAAAATTTCGAAAAAAGCTATAGAAAACCACAAATCGGCGAAAAGTTTCGCCGTTTTTTCAAAATTTTCAAAAAAGACTATTGACGAAAACGTTTAAGCAATCTACAATGAAGCTACGAAAACGTATTCGCATTTCTTACTGAAATACCGCTAAAAGGAGGGAAGCATGATCACAATCAAAGACATCTCCAAAAAATGCGGCGTTTCACCTGCAACAGTTTCAAAAGCATTAAACGGATATGACGATATAAGTCCGGAGACAGCCGCGCTGGTCAGACGAACGGCAAAAGAACTCAATTATATGCCGAACGCTGCAGCGAGACTGCTCAAGACCAACAGATCACATAATATAGGAGTCCTGTTCATCGATGACAGCATGAGCGGACTTACACACGAGTACTTCTCACACATTCTCAACAGTGTGAAAGAGGAGGCCGAGGCGAACGGATACGACATCACGTTTATCAGTAAAAATATAGGCAAACAGAAAATGTCGTTCCTTCAGCACTGCAGATACCGCAACTGTGACGGTGTCGTTATAGCAAACGTCGACTTTCAGAATCCGGAGGTACTTGAACTTGTAAACAGTGAATATCCGGTAGTTACAATTGATTTCTCATACGATAACGCAAGTTCGGTGAACTCTGACAACCAGGAGGGATCCTATACACTTGCTTCCTATATAGCCGACCGGGGACACCGGAAGATAGCACTTATACACGGCGAACGCACTCTGGTAACACAGAAGCGCATAAGCGGTTTCAAGACAGCCATGGAAGAACGCGGCATAGTAATACCGCCTGAGTACATCGCCGAAGCAACATACCATGACGTTGAATCGGTCAGAAAGGCGACGGCAGCAATGCTTGACCTGGATGATCCTCCGACAGCGATAATGTTTCCTGATGATTATGCCTTCATGGGAGGGCGGACGGAAATTATCGAAAGAGGGCTGAACATACCCGGCGACGTAAGTGCCTGCGGATATGACGGCGTCAATCTCGCGAAGATACTTGATCCTAAGCTTACCACCTGGGAGCAGAACACTGACAAACTCGGCAGGATCGCGGTAGACAAGCTTATAGACAAGATCGAAAATCCGGACACGGCGATCCCTGAATATATTGTCGTCAAAGGAAAGATGTTTAAAGGCGAGACAGTCAAGCAGATCTGATAATACACCATAGAAGGACAGGGAATTCACATCGATGACACGCGAAGAGGCAAGAAAAGCTGCAGAAGAACTGGTTAACCAGATGACGGTCGAGGAAAGAGCCGGACAGCTTCGTTTCGACGCCGCCCCGGTAGAGCGCCTCGGTGTACCGGCCTATAACTGGTGGAATGAAGCTCTTCATGGAGTTGCCCGCGGAGGCACAGCTACTGTTTTTCCGCAGGCGATCGGAATGGCCGCAATGTTTGACGATGAATTCCTTGAAAAAATCGCCGGTGCCATCTCAACTGAAGCCAGGGCAAAATACAACGCCCTCTCCGCGGAAGGCGACCGTGATATATACCACGGACTGACGATGTGGTCACCAAATGTCAATATCTTCCGCGATCCGAGATGGGGCCGCGGTCACGAGACATACGGAGAGGATCCTTACCTGACTTCCTGCCTGGGCAAAGCATTTGTGAGAGGCCTGCAGGGAAACGGTGAAACGATGAAGACCGCTGCCTGCGCCAAGCACTTCGCGGTACACAGCGGACCGGAGGCCATCCGCCACGAGTTCAACGCCATCGCTTCCGCAAAGGACATGGCAGAGACTTATCTGCCGGCGTTCAGGGCTCTGGTGTGTGAAGCCGGTGTAGAGTCAGTCATGGGAGCCTACAACCGCACAAACGGTGAACCGTGCTGCGCAAGCGCCGCACTGATGAAGCTCCTGAGAGATGACTGGGGCTTTGAGGGACACTTCGTCTCAGACTGCTGGGCGATCCGCGATTTCCATGAAAACCACAAAGTGACATCAAATCCGCTGGAATCTGTAGCCATGGCTCTGAAAGCCGGCTGCGATCTCAACTGCGGATGCACATATCATCAGATCATGGCGGCTTATAACAAGGGCATGATCTCCGAAGAGGACATAACCCGTTCCGCCGTCAGGGTATTCACAACACGCTTCCTGCTCGGAATGATGGGAGACGAGGGCAGTGAATACGATACGATCCCATACGAGGTCATTGAATGTGAAGAACATCAGGACATGGCATACCGTGCCGCACTTAAATCCTGCGTACTTCTGAAAAACGACGGGCTGCTGCCTCTTGATACTGACAAATGCGGCACGATCGCAGTCATCGGACCTAACGCGAACAGCCGCCCTGCACTGATCGGGAATTACCACGGGGTACCGTCAAGATATATAACAGTGCTTGAGGGTATACAGAGCATAGCGAGGGGAACGAACCGTGTGCTTTATTCCCAGGGCTGCGACCTGTATCAGGATTCCGTGGAGCCGCTGGCACAGACTGACGACCGTATTGCTGAAGCTGTCGCGGTCGCGAAAAGAAGCGATACAGTCATCCTCGTTCTGGGACTGGACGAAACGCTTGAGGGGGAGGAAGGCGACACCGGAAACAGCTACAATTCCGGAGACAAGGACGATCTGCTTCTTCCGGCATCGCAGAGAAGGCTTCTGAAGAAAGTGCTCGAAACAGGCAAGCCTACGGCAGTCATACTGATGGCAGGGAGCTCGATCGACCTGTCAGAGGCGGATGACAATGCGGATGCCATACTTCTTTCCTGGTATCCGGGGGCACTCGGCGGCAAGGCAGTAGCCGACCTCCTTTTCGGAAAGGAGTCACCGTCCGGAAAGCTGCCGGTGACATTCTACCGGAACGAAGCATTGAAAGACATGCCGGCCTTCACGGATTATTCGATGACCGGCCGCACTTACAGATATTATCAGGGAGCTCCGCTTTATCCGTTCGGATACGGTCTCACCTATGGAGAATGCAGCATCAGTGATCTAAGGATCGATGAAAATACTGCTTATGTGAAGGTGAAAAACGAAGGCGAAACTGAGACGGATGAAGTCATAGAGCTTTATCTGCATGACGAGGGCTCGCCTTACGCACCGCCGAACCCGGTCCTCTGCGGATTCAAAAGGATCCGTCTGAAGGCAAAGGAAGAAGGAGAGTTCTCCATCCCGGTCGATATCAACGCGTTTACCGTTGTTGACGATCAGGGAACACGCATTCCGGGGAGCGGACAGTGGAAACTGTTTGCCGGATTCGGCGCACCGGATGAAAGAACTGAAGAACTGACGGGCTGCAAAGCAGTCTGCACAGTGATAACCGGCTGAAGGCCGGACACATAAACAAGGAGATTCTTTTAGGAGAGAGATTCGCCGCCCGCCTGGATAGGGAAGACGAAAGCTCATCCTGAATCTTATATATAAAGAGAAGTAAGAGTTTTATGTTCTATTTAAGTAAGGAGGTTACAAAATGAAAAAGATTCTTGCTCTTATCCTTGTTCTGTGCATGGTGCCATTCATGGCTGCATGCGGAGGCGGCGGAGATCAGGGTGCCAGCGATGGCGGAGACGGCGAAGTAACTACACTGAAACTGTGGTGCATCGCAACAGAGAGTGACGCAAACCGTCCGGCTTATCTGCAGGCAATCGAAGACTATGAAGCTGCACATCCGAACGTAAAGATCGAGATGGAAGCTTTCGAGAACGAGTCCTACAAGACAAAGATCAAAGCTGCTATGAGCGGCGGTTCCTCTGAGGATCTTCCAGACATCTTCTTCACATGGGGCGGCGCGTTCCTCGGCGACTTTGTAGATGCCGGCAAGGTAGTATGCCTCGACGATGTCTACAAGAACAACTACACAGAGGATCAGATCCCTTCGGTAATGCTCAACAACTCAACTTATGACGGCAAGCACTACGGCGTTCCTACAACATTCAACATCGTAGCTATGTTCGCTAACATGGATCTGCTGAAGCAGGCTGGCTGGGACAAAGTTCCTGAGACTTATGAAGAGCTGACAAAGTGCTGCGACGATCTGGTTGCTGCAGGCATCATCCCGTTCGGATGCGCCGGAAGTGAGACATGGTGCGTAACTGAGTACCTCGAGCCAATCATCCTCAAGTCGATCGGTTATGAGGATCTCGGAAAGATCTTCGCAGGCGAGGCAACATGGAATGATCCTGACATCGCTAAGTCTGTTAACACAATGCAGGAAATGATCGACAAGGGATACTTCGATCCATCCGGCGTAGCGCTCGGCAATGACGAAGTAAAGGCTAACTTCCTTGCTGGAAAGACTGCTTTCTATCAGAATGGTTCCTGGAACACAGGCGAAGTTGCTGCTGCTGATTTCGAATCCGCTGTTGCTATGTTCCCTGTAATGAACGCTGAGCGTTCCACACCTAACTGCGCAATCGGCGGTCCGTCCGACCACCTCGCAGTATGCGCTGACAGCCCGAATGCTGATCTTGCAGCTGAGGTTGCTGTTGCACTCGGCAAAGAGATCTGCCACTACAACTACCTCAACGCTGTTGGTCTCCCGGCTTGGACACCTGATTATGACACAAGCTCGCTCGAGCCACTGATGGTTGACATCGGAAACATCGTAAATCAGTGCGAAGGACTTGTACTCTTCGGCGACACAGCCATGAGCGCAGATCCTGCTCAGATCTACCTCGACTACGTTGCTAAGGTATATGGTAAGGAAATCGACGGTCAGGGATTCATCGACGGCCTGACAAAGGATCTCCAGTAATTACCGGTCAGCAATATAAAAACATCACAAACATCACAATATTCTGTTAATTAGTTGAAGAAGGCAGTCTCCCCGGTCTGTCCAGGGATTCGGGGAGACTGCTTTTACTTAAAAAAAGAGAGGGCTGCTGAATATGAATAAAATGTACAGCAATAAATGGTATATTATCATTTTTCTGTTGCCGGCGCTGATCCTCTTCTGCGGGGTGCTGATCGCGCCTATCGGAGCCTCAGGCTACTTCAGCTTCTTCGACTGGAATGGATTTACTGAAAAAACATTTATAGGCTTTTCGAACTATAAAGAGCTGTTTACCAGTGATTCCATCGGTTTCATGAAGGCGCTGGGCAATTCACTGCTGCTCGCGGTGCTATCTGTCTTTCTGCAGCTGCCGCTGGCCCTCGCGCTGGCTCTGGTGCTTGGCAAAAAGATAAAAGGTGAAAGAGCCTTTCTTTCGGTATATTTCATGCCGGTTCTGATTTCTACAGTTGTTATCGGTCAGTTATGGCTGAAGATATACAACCCGGACTACGGTGTCCTGAACGTTGCGCTTCGCGCAGTCGGTCTGGATAACCTCACCCACATATGGCTGGGTGAAAAAGCCACTGCCCTTGGCGCTGTATTTGTGCCTATACTCTGGCAGTATGTCGGCTATCATATGCTGCTTCTTTACGCGGGTGTCAAGAGCGTTCCGCCTGAACTCCGCGAAGCTGCTATGCTGGACGGCGCAAGCGACGGGCAGGTAAACCGTTACATCGTACTGCCTTATATCAAACCTATTATAAAAATCAGCGTAATTTTCGCTGTTACCGGATCTTTGAAATCATTTGACCTTATTTACGTTCTGACCAACGGCGGACCGCTTCATGCAACTGAAGTGCCTAGTACGCTGATGATCAGCATGCTGTTCCTCCGCAACCGCTACGGCATGGGAAGTACGATCGCTGTTCTGCTGATCATCCTCTGCTTCGCATTTGCGCTGCTGATAAATCTGGTATTCAGGGAGGAGGATTGAGGCTATGAGAAATTCAAGTAAAACAAAAGAGGTCTTAATATATATCGGACTTGCCATCTGGATGATCGTCAATCTGTTCCCTGTATACTGGATGTTCACCTTCTCGCTGAAGAGCAATCCGGAGATCTTCGGGGACAACGTGATAGGACTGCCTAAGGAATGGCTGTGGTCCAACTACACCACAGCGCTTCATACAGGTAATATGGGCCTTTATTTCATGAACAGTGCCATCGTCGCCATCTCAACGATCATTATCACTTTGTGCGTTGCTCTGATGGCAACATTCGCGCTGACACGTCTCATATGGAAAGGACGCAAGACACTGAACAAGTTCTTCATGCTCGGTCTTACCATTCCGATCCACGCTTCGATCGTTCCGGTGTACGTTACTCTTTCAAAGCTGAACATGCTCAATACCTATTGGGCTCTGATAATTCCGTACTCCGCATTCTCACTGGCAATGGCCATTCTGGTCTGCGTAGGGTTCATGAATGAGATACCGCGCGAGCTCGACGAGTCCGCATGTATCGACGGCTGCGGCGTGTTCGGAGTATTCTTCCGCATCATTGTTCCGCTGATGAGACCGGCTGTTGCAACTGTAGGAATATACACTTTCCTCCAGTGCTGGAACGAGCTTATGTTTGCAAATGTTTTCATCAGCAAGAATGCACTCAGAACGCTGCCTGTAGGCGTTCAGGCACTTTCCGGACAGTATACGACTGAGTGGGGACCTATAGGAGCCGCGCTGGTGCTGGCGACATTCCCGACACTGTTCGTCTATATCTTCCTGAGCAAGAAGATCCAGGAAAGCTTTATCGCAGGTGCGATCAAAGGTTAATCAAAGGAGAAGAGCGATATGGCAACATTATCACTGCGTAATATACAAAAGAAATATAACGAAAAAGTAATTGCGGTCGATAATTTCAATCTTGAGATCGCAGACAATGAATTCGTCGTGTTTGTCGGGCCGTCCGGCTGCGGCAAATCCACGACTCTGCGCATGGTCGCAGGCCTTGAGGATATCTCAAGCGGGGAATTGTACATCGATGGCAAACTGATGAATGATATCGCGCCTAAGGACAGAGACATCGCCATGGTATTCCAGAACTATGCGCTTTATCCGCATATGACGGTATATCAGAACATGGCATTTGCTCTGAAGCTCCGCAAGACTCCGAAGGATGAGATCGACCGCCAGGTCCGTCAGGCAGCTGAGATCCTGGATATCACGGAATATCTTGACAGAAAGCCTAAAGCGCTTTCCGGCGGTCAGAGACAGAGAGTCGCGATCGGCCGCGCGATCGTACGTGAGCCGAAAGTAATGCTCATGGATGAGCCGCTTTCAAATCTCGACGCAAAACTCAGAAACGAGATGCGTGCCGAGATCATCAAGCTCCGTCAGAGGATCAACACGACATTCATCTATGTCACACACGACCAGACTGAAGCTATGACCCTGGGTGACCGTATCGTCATCATGAAGAGGGGATTCATCCAGCAGATCGGTACGCCTCAGGAAGTCTTCGATCATCCGGCAAACCTGTTCGTAGCGGGCTTTATCGGCACACCGCATATGAATATCTTCGATGCTGAACTTAAGAAAGACAACGGACAGTACAGCGTTGTGGTGAATGGAGTTGAGTTCAAGTGCTCACCGGAAAAGCAGGCTGAGTACGAGGCAAAGGGCCTTGCGCCGCAGAAAGTAAAGCTCGGCGTACGTCCTGAGCACTTAAGCCTGAGCGATCCATCAGCTCCGATGACGATCCCGGCGCGTGTAGACGTTTCCGAAATGATGGGTTCATCGATACACCTGCATGCAAATGCAGATGGCAAAGACGTTGTCATGGTCATCCAGGCAACTGAGCTGCCTGCTGATCACCGTACCGGATATGCCTATGGGACAGACATCGGCTTTACATTCGATACCAACCTGATGCATCTGTTTGATCCTGAAACCGAGGAGAATCTGATATGACAGGAACAAAAACATTTATCGGGATCGATCTGGGAACTTCCTCAGTAAAGATCCTGCTGGTGGATGAGGCGGGAGCCATTCTGAAGACAGTAACGAATGATTATCCGCTTTCTTTCCCTAACCCGGGCTGGAGCGAGCAGGAGCCTGCAGACTGGTGGCAGGCCACCTACTCAGGCATGAGGGATCTGCTCGCGGATCAGGATGCCTCTGCTGTCAGGGGCATCGGCTGCGGCGGTCAGATGCACGGCCTGGTGGCGCTTGACGCGGATGATAACGTCATCAGACCTGCGATACTGTGGAATGACGGCAGGACCGCGGAGGAGACCGCATGGCTCAACGAGGAGATAGGCAAGGAGAAGCTGTCAAAGCTGACGGCAAACATCGCATTCGCGGGTTTCACGGCGCCTAAGATCCTCTGGATGAAGAATAATGAGCCTGAAAACTTCGGACGCATAGCGAAGATCATGCTGCCGAAGGACTATATCAACTTCATGCTGACCGGAGTCCATTCGTGCGATTATTCAGACGCGAGCGGCATGCTGCTCATGGACGTTGAGCACAAGTGCTGGTCTGAAGAGATGCTTGATATATGCGGCATAGATAAGAGTGTAATGCCTGGCCTCTATGAGAGCTATGAATGCATAGGAACGATCAGACCTGAGATATCCAAAATGCTGGGTCTGTCTGAGGATGTGAAAGTGGCAGCCGGAGCAGGCGATAACGCTGCAGCCGCAGTAGGTACAGGCACTGTCGGAGACGGTGACTGCAATATATCGCTGGGAACATCAGGCACCATTTTCATCTCGTCTGACAAGTTCGGAGTGGATCCTAACAATGCACTGCATTCGTTCGCGCACGCTGACGGCAAGTATCACCTGATGGGATGCATGCTCTCAGCCGCAAGCTGCAACAAGTGGCTGTGCGATGAGATACTGAAGACTCCGGACTATGCAGCTGAGCAGAAAGACATCACCGATGATAAGATGGGCAGAAACCGCGTGTTCTTCCTTCCTTATCTGATGGGTGAGAGAAGTCCTATCAACGATACGGATGCAAGGGGAACTTTCACGGGATTATCCATGGATACCACCAGATCCGACATCGTCCAGGCCGTTCTTGAAGGCGTTGCATTTGCGATAAGAGATTCATTTGAAGTCGCGAAGTCGCTGGATATCGATATAAAAAGGTCAAAGATATGCGGAGGCGGCGCAAAATCACCGCTCTGGCGCAGGATGATCGCCAACATACTGAACATCAGTCTGGATATCCCTAAGACTGAAGAAGGTCCGGGATACGGCGGTGCTATGCTGGCCATGGTATGCTGCGGGGAGTACGAGAGCGTGGATGCCTGCGCGGAAGCACTGCTGTCGGTCACTGAGACCATAGAACCGGATCCTGAGATCGCGGCACGCTATGAGGATCAGTATCAGAAATTCAGCCTGATATATCCTGCACTCAAAAGTGTTTTCCCTGTACTGCGTTAGGAGGACCACATGAAGATTTATTCTGTATATGACAAAGAGTTCAAGCCATACGGCAAGGTGCTTGAAGGTTATGATACTGCAGAGCTGATCGATGCAATGAATAAGATCGAGCTTCCTGAATCGGGTGTGGCATATGAGCCGTTTATCGAAAGTCTTGAAGAATGCTCCATATTCGGAGAACTCAGTGACCGCGCATACGGCGGCATGCCTGTAGAACTCGGCATGTGCTGGGGAAGAAATACAAAACTGAACTGTCTGGAATACCATAAGGACAGTGAGATCAACATCGGAGCAGGAGACTTCGTGCTGCTGCTCGCGCTGATGAGTGATATTGAAGACGGCAACCTTGACACGGGAAAGGTGAAGGCGTTCAGAGCGCCTGCAGGCGCTGCGGTGGAAGTATACGAGACAGCGCTTCACTATGCGCCGTGCCATGTCGACGCGGATGAAGGATTCCGTGTCGCGGTAGTCCTGCCGCGCGGCACTAATACGGCTGCACCATCAATTACAGCTGCCAATGAAGAAGACAAAATGCTGTGGGCGCGCAACAAGTGGCTGCTTGCTCATCCGGAATCGGCTGAAGCAGCTGATGGCGCGTACATAGGTCTCACAGGAGAAAACATAGATATTGCATAACGGACAGTAGCATCTAAGGGGGTAGATCCATGAAAAACATTCCTGAAGTCAAACTGGGAATGATCGCAGTATCAAGAGACTGCTTTATCATTTCCTTATCTGAAAGCAGAAGAGCTGCCATAAAGGCGGCTTATAAAGGCGACCTTTATGAGTGCCCGGTTACGGTCGAAAACGAGAAAGACATGCTGGCGGCAGTGGCTGACGTCAAGGCAGCAGGCTGCAATGCGCTTGTCGTATTCCTCGGAAACTTCGGACCGGAGACACCGGAGACACTGATCGCAAAGTATTTCGACGGACCTTGCATGTTTGTGGCTGCTGCTGAAGGCGACGGCAATCTGATCGACGGCAGAGGAGACGCTTACTGCGGAATGCTCAACTGCTCATACAACCTCGGCATGAGACATCTCAGCGGGTATATCCCTGAATATCCTGTCGGCACAGCTGAGGATATCGCGGCGATGATAGGGGACTTCGTTCCTGTCGCAAGGGCGGTCATCGGTGTAAAGAACCTGAAGATCATCACTTTCGGACCTCGTCCGCAGGACTTCTTCGCATGCAACGCTCCTATCAAGGGACTCTATGAGCTTGGTGTGGAAGTCGAAGAAAACTCCGAACTCGACCTGTTCGTAAGCTACAAGCAGCATGCGGGAGACCCTAGGATCGCTGAAGTCTGCGAAGACATGAAGACCGAGATGGGAGAAGGCAAATACTATGCTGATATGCTTGAGAGAATGGCTCAGTTTGAGCTGACTCTGCTCGACTGGGCAGAGCAGCATAAGGGCGCGCGCGAGTATGTGGCTTTCGCTGACAAGTGCTGGCCTGCATTCCCTGAGACATTCGGATTTGAGCCATGCTATGTCAACTCAAGACTCGCGAGCCGCGGCATCCCTGTATCCTGTGAGGTAGACATCTACGGAGCTCTTTCAGAGTATATCGGAGCATGCATTTCGGAAGACGCTGTGACACTGCTCGACATCAATAACTCCGTGCCTAAGAGCATGTGGGAGAAGAGCATCAAGGGCAAGTTCGATTACGAGCTGACCGATACCTTCATGGGCTTCCACTGCGGCAATACACCGTCGTGCAAGATGTGCGCAGACCGTGCTGTCAAGTATCAGCTGATCCAGCACAGACTGCTTGAGCCGGAAGGGAGTGACCCGGATTTCACAAGAGGTACTCTTGAAGGCGATATCGCACCTGGAGAGATCACATTCTTCAGACTGCAGTGTGACAGCGAGGGCAATCTCAGATCATACATCGCAGAAGGAGAGGTGCTGCCTGTTGCTACGGAGTCATTCGGCGGCATAGGCATATTCGCCATCAAGGAGATGGGAAGATTCTACCGCTACGTACTCATCGAGAAGAGATATCCTCATCATGGAGCGGTCGCATTCGGCCACTTCGGAAAAGCGCTCTTCGAAGTGTTCAGATTCCTCGGCATCAAGGACATCGCGTACAACCAGCCGAAGTCACTGCCGTATCCTGCAGAAAATCCTTTCAAGTAGAATATAAAACCTACTTATGGGTGAGGCCGGAGATCATCTCCGGTCTCACTTTTGAAGTTGCCAGCATAAGCGGCTGAATGATAAAATTGTTACTATAAATATTGGACTAGTAAGATAAACAAAAGGAGACAATCAGATGAAAACAGTAAGAAACGTTGTTGCATCCGCAATACTGGCAGCTCTCGTATTTGTGCTGCTCCGTTTCGTAGCCATCCCTACGCCATTCCCTGATACAACGCTCAGCATCTATGCTGCCGTAGTGGCATTCTTCGCCGTGCTGTTCGGACCGGCCGTGGGCTTTGTCGGCGGATTCCTCGGCAACCTGCTCGTAGACCTCACTGCAGGTTGGGGCGTATGGTGGACCTGGGTAGTCGTTACCGGACTCTACGGGCTCTTTGTAGGGCTTGGATGCAAGGGTATAGACCTTGAGGACGGTGTATTTGAAAAGAAGGAATTCATCCGTTTCTCCATCGTATGCGTGATCAGCTGCATCCTCTGCTGGGGCGTTATAGCACCGATCGGCGACATCCTGATCTATGCTGAGCCTGCAAACCTCGTGTTCATACAGGGCCTGTTCGTAGGTATCAGCGGAATGATCGCGTCACTGGTTGTCGGAGGCATACTTTGCAAGGCATATGCTGCGTCAAGGGCACAGAAGGGATCCCTGACCAAGGAGGACTGATTTGGAAAGAGGAGAACCTATAATCGAATTCAGGGACTTCTCCTTCCAGTACAACGCGCAGATGGAGCCGACCCTCTATGATATCGATCTCACCATTCATAAAGGTGAGAAGGTGCTTATTGCGGGCCCTTCCGGATGCGGAAAGTCCACTCTGGTGAACTGCATAAACGGACTCATACCGTTTTCATATAAGGGAGAGATCAAAGGATCCCTGAAGATAAACGGAAAGGAGAGCTCATCACAGAGCATCTCCGGTATTTCAAATACTGTAGGTACGGTCCTTCAGGACAGTGACGCCCAGTTCATCGGCATGACAGTCCTGGAGGACATTGCTTTTGCGCTCGAAAATGAGTGCATAGTAAAAGAAGAAATGCTGGAGCGGGTCAACAGGGCGGCAGAGATAGTGGATATCACTGAGCATCTCGATTATCCGCCGACTGATCTCTCAGGAGGCCAGAAGCAGCGGACCGGCATAGCGGGCATACTCGTTGACGATGTCGAAGTCATGCTCTTTGACGAACCTCTCGCTAACCTCGATCCCGCGACCGGCAAGACGGCCATGGAGCTGATCGATGATGTGGCAGTAAAGACCGGAGCGACAGTCATCGTTGTGGAGCACCGTATAGAAGACGTGCTGCACATAGAGATGGACCGCATGATCCTCATGGAAAACGGAAGGATAGTCTTTGACGGGACTCCCGACGCGCTTCTCTCATCGGATATGCTTATCGAGGGCGGCATAAGGGAACCTCTCTACATCACGGCGCTCAAATACGCCGGTATAGAGATCACAGAAGATAAACTGCCGCACAGCATACGGTCCATAAACCTGACGTATGAAGACAAGGACCTGCTTAGAAGGTGGCACGAGAGCACACCGACAGTAAAGCCGGAGCCAAAGACCGATACCATACTGGATATAAAAAACCTTGGATTCGCGTATGAGGACAGGCCGCCTACGCTGAAGGGCGTAGACCTTGAGGTGCACAGAGGAGAGCTGATGGCTGTAGTCGGCCGTAACGGGGCAGGCAAATCGACACTTGCCAAGGTCATCTGCCGCTTTGAGAAGGACTGCACCGGATCAATGAAGCTGATGGGTGAGGACCTGATGACATTCAGCATCAAGGAATGCGCGGACAGGGTCGGTTACGTTATGCAGAACCCTAACCAGATGATCTCAAAAACCATGATATTCGATGAGATCGCTTTGGGACTGAAGATGAGAGGCCTTAGTGAGGAAGCGATACGGGAGAAGGTCGAAAGTGTCATGAAGATCTGCGGTCTGTATGAGTTCCGCAAATGGCCGGTCTCGGCGCTCTCATACGGACAGAAAAAGAGAGTAACGATCGCGTCCATACTCGCACTGGATCCTGACATCATCATTCTCGATGAGCCTACTGCCGGTCAGGACTTCAGACATTATACAGACATCATGGAGTTCCTCAAGGATATCAACTCAAGGGGAATCACAATAATAATGATCACTCACGACATGCACCTCATGCTCGAGTACGCAGAGAGGGCACTCGTGTTTACTGACGGGCGCATAATCGCAGATGATACTTCAGCTGCGATACTGACAAATCCGGCAATAACTGAAAGAGCGTCTCTCAAGGAGACTTCGCTTTACCATCTGGCTCTGATGTGCGACATCGATGATCCTTCTGAATTCGTGCAGCACTTCATCAATTATGACAGGGAGGTGCGCTCGTGAAGCTTTTAAACTATATTGAGCGCAAGTCGCCGGTACACAGCCTGAACGGCGCGTCAAAGCTTTTCTGCCTGCTGATGTGGATATGCTCCACAATGATCACTTTCAATACGCCGTTTTTGCTGGGAGCTACCATTCTGGGTGCAGTGGCGTTCAAACTGTCGAGACTGAAGCTCTCTGAGCAGAAGGGATTGCTGTACTTCCTGCTCTGCTTCATGCTGCTGAACGCATTGCTGATATATATCTTCAATCCGGAGCGCGGCGTTGAGCTTTACGGCACGAGGAATCTGTTATTTACCATATGGGGAAGGTTCACCATAACAAAGGAGCAGCTGCTCTACCAGTTCAACGTGATACTCAAATATCTGTCGACCATACCTATAATTCTGGTATTCATCGGATCGACGCAGCCGAGCGAGCTCGCCGCCTCGATGAACAAAATAGGCATACCATACGGTTTCAGCTATTCATTTGCTCTCGCTTTGAGGTACATCCCTGATACCGTTGCGTCCTTCATAGACATTTCGAGATGCCAGCAGGCAAGAGGAATAGAAATGAGCAACAAGGAGAGCCTTTTAAAGCGCGTCAAGGCAGCGGCCGCACTGGTGCTTCCGCTCATTCTGGGGAGCGTTGAGCAGATAGAAGTTATAACAAACGCCATGGAACTCCGTAAATTCGGAACACAGAAGCGCAGGACCTGGATAATGTCCAGACCGTTCAAAGCGGGGGACTATCTGACCGTTGCCATCGGGATAGGAATGATGGCATTCGTTATCGCATACAACGTGATAAACGGAAGCCGCTTCTGGAATCCGTTCATATAAAACATCGGGAGGGTCTGACATGAAACCAACTGTAGTACTTCAGACTGACTTCGGAAACGGAGGGGGAGGCGTGATGGCGGGAGTCATCAGGTCTGTCGATCCCGAAGTTCCGGTATACGATTTTGACCATTACATAGAGGCTTTCAATACAATAGCCGCGTCAGCAAGTCTCAGCGGGGCGGTCCCTTTCTGGCCGTCAGGCACGGTGTTTGTTTCGGTAGTCGACCCGGGAGTGGGCACTGAGAGGAGGTCGTGCGTCGCTAAGCTCGATAACGGAAGCTATGTAGTCACACCTGACAACGGAACACTCACCATGCTGAAGGACATGGTAACTGAGGTCCGCAGGATAGACGAAAGCATCAACAGGCTGCCGGGCAGTGAGAACTGCTATATCTATCACGGCCGCGACGTATACTCATACACTGCAGCAAGGCTGGCATCGGGCATCATAAGCTATGAGGAAGTCGGTCCTGCATATCCGGTCTCTGAGATCGTTGTGCATACGCTCACAAATGTGGAGACCGTAGTGCGCGAGGGATATGCGCATGCAGGATTCTACGACATGGAGAAGTCCTTCGGCTGCCTCAGGGTAAACATAACCACAAAGGAATTCCAGGAGACAGGCGGGTTCCGCTACGGAGACAGGCTCCATCTGGTCATCAGTGACGGTCACAAGGCTATCTATGACGGTATCTGCTATTATGACAAGACCTTCGGTCTCGCGCCGAAGGGAGAGGCCTTCGTATGCGGAGACATACAGGCAGGAGAAGGACAGACGCTCAGATTCAATCTGAACCATGACAACTTCTTCGATATATACGCTCCTGAACTTAACAACGGACTTGGTATTTCGAGGGATTATTCATTTACCGCAACGCCGTGGGAAGGCGACGAGTAAACTATTATGGAAAAAGGGACAGCAAGGACAGGGAGAGGACTGACAGCATTCGAAGCAGGCATGCTTATAGTGCTCCAGTCACTGGTATACGGCTTTGGAGATCCGATATCCAAGATAGCGTTTGAGATAGTACCTGTATACTCCATGATGACGGTACGTTATACGATCGCTTTCGTGTTTTGTATTGCCATTTTCGGGAAAAGGATAGTCCGCACGGTAAAGACCGTGCCTGTAAAGGCGTGGCTCATTCCGGGGATATGCATAGCCCTGAGCTATGTGCTTAACAATATTGCTCTGAATATGACGGAAGCGACTTCGGTAGCATTTCTCAGATCGCTTGCGGTTGTCATGACTCCAGCGCTGGCATTCATAGCTTACAAAAAGAGATACAGATGGCAGCATATAGCTGCACAGATACTCGTACTTCCGGGCATGTACCTCCTGTGCATAAAAGGAGGTCTCTCAGGCTTCGGCGCAGGTGAAATAATGGCTCTTCTGGCAGCGGTCCTTGTGGCGGCTACACTAATGTTTACCGGCAGATTTCTGGATCAGGTCGATCCTGTATCCATGACTGCGCTCCAGGCAGGATGCTCGGCGGTGATCGCTTTTGCCGGAAGCCTTCTGGTGGAAGGAGGAGTCCACGCAGGTTCTGCTACTCCAAAGGCATGGCTCATAATCCTGTATCTGGCGATCCTGTGCACATTCCTCGGATATCTGCTGCAGAACCTCGCTCTAACAAAGATAAGTGACAGGGAAGTATCACTGATACAGAGTCTCAATCCGGTAATGACAGCAGTATTTGCATTTATACTTCTTGGAGAAAAACTGTCAGCTGCCGGTATTGCCGGAGCGGCAATAATAATAGCATGCATCTCGATATCTGCACTGATAAGGGACGAGGGAAACTGATTCATGAAAGATCTGAAACACATACATCTGTATGAGGACCTTCTGGGGATATGAGCGCACGCTCAATACCGAGGTGTTGCAGCATGAGTACGGTATTCCTACTCTTGGCATCGACCGTGAATATGTTGTCAGAGGTTCAGGTCAGCTTGCCACCCGCATGCAGGCGTTCGTGGAAAGTCTTGAGATCAAAAGGATACAGAAGGGAGACGTCGGAAAATGAAAAAAATAGCAGTTGCCGCTTTGACAGCAGTTTTATTATTCAGTTTTACTGCCTGCGGTTCAAAGACTGTTGAAGAGGATATATGGACTGTTGTTTCTGAGGATACTGTAGAACCTCATGAATACACAGATATCAAGTGTGATGATAACGGGAATGTAATCAGTAAAAAGGATGGCTATTCTGTTGAAATCACTTATCTATATAATGACAATGGCCTGCTGATCAAAAAAACCAATACAAATGTGATGTACGGTGAAGCAACAAATACATATGAGTACGATGAAAAAGGCCTTGTAACACGTGAAGTCGAGAGAAGTGAATATGCAAAATACCGCGACGGACTTGTCTTCACATTCGATTATAAATTCGATAACAAAGACAGGGTAGCGCGCATGACCATCCATTCCAATGTGAACGACGGAATAACCATATGTGACTACACTTATGACGATAACGACAAAATCATTTCCAAAACTGAAACAGACGGAAAAGGCAGCTACTCCGCCTCAACCGACTACGAGTATGACGAAAACGGCAATGTGATCGCGTCGCACTGCACATTCAGTGATGGTGACACGCTGGATATGACTTATACATATGAAAAAACAGGAACAAGAAAGTACGATGCCAATCACCTCCCTGTTGCAGAGAAATACAGACACTTCAGAGAGAATTACGATAAATAATACTGCCTGAGAAAAAGTTTCAGAGTATGGGAGGAGAGATAAATGGCTAATATTCATGACATCAACAGAGATGAGTGGATGTTAAGGGGGCCGCTCGCGAAAAAAGGCTATGACTGGTGGTGGCATTCAATGACAGCTGAGAACGCCGAAACAGGCGAGCTCAAGCCGTTCTATGTTGAATTTTTCACCTGCAATCCCGCGTGGGCAGAGGATGAGCCTGTGATAGTATGGAACGATACTGAGAAGCAGAAGGCAGGTGTGCTTCCGTCATATCTGATGGTAAATGCCGGCTTCTGGGGAGATCCGAAGGGGCAGCTGCACAGATTCTTCTCGCTGAAGGACGTGCAGATCCGCGCGGACGCTCCGTACAGCATCGTGGCCGATGACTGCAAATGCAGCGAAGTCCATACCGAGGGTCATATAAAGGTGACTCCTGAAGAGGCGGCAGCCCACCCTGAGTGGATGAGCGATGCCGGCGAGATAAGCTGGAAGTTCGACATCCGCAAGGAGATCGCGTTCCACGTAGGATATGGCGCAAGCAAGTTTTTCAGAAGGATCAACGCTTTTGAGATGTTCTGGCATGCAGAGGGCATGAAGTCCGCGTTCAACGGCGAGATAATTCTTAACGGCGTGAAGTATCTGCTGAAGGAAGACACCTGCAACGGCTACTCAGACAAGAACTGGGGCGGCGACTTCACAAGCCCGTGGGTATGGCTCTCGTCAAACAACCTCAGGAGCGTGATCAGCGGAAAGAAGCTTGAGAACAGCGTGTTCAACATCGGAGGCGGAAGGCCTAAGATATTCTTCTTCGCACTCAACAGAAAGCTCCTCGGCGAGTTCTACTACGAAGGCAAGGATTACGAGTTCAACTTCTCTAAGTTCTGGACTCTGTCGCGCACTAAGTTCGACTGCTGGGAGACCGATGACGAGATCCACTGGCATGTTCTGCAGACAACAAGGAACGCGAAGCTTGATACACAGATCAGGTGCTTTAAGAAGGACATGCTTAACATAAAGTACGAGGCTCCGACAGGCTATAAGAAACACAACAGGCTGTGGAACGGAGGCAACGGAACCGGTACACTCAAGCTTTACGAGCGCTCGCTCTTCGGCCGCAATGAGAAGCTGATCGATGAAGTATACGCGGAAGGCATCGGCTGCGAATACGGCGAATACTGCGATCCGGAGTACCTTT
>JAFVPI010000077.1 GCA_017505405.1 Mogibacterium sp. | reverse complement strand
GGTGACGGGCTTGGCGCTGAGCCGCCTCTTGCAGGGACCTCTATAAAACCTTTCATGGTCTACTCGGTGAAAGGACTTGAGGGGATGGATCCGTATCTTCTGATGAAAGACCTCAGGATTCTGGCTGAAGAAGATCCTATGCTCAATGTGTCGTTAAACTCTGAGGGCAATATAGACATAAGACTGATGGGACAGGTGCAGCTCGAAGTGCTGCAGTCCATCATAAAAGACAGATTCGGATATGATGTCAGCTTTGGCAGCGGAAATGTGCTCTATCTTGAGACCGTCTCAGGCAAATATGAAGGGGTGGGACACTTTGAGCCTCTGAGACATTATGCTGAGGTACATCTTATTATTGAACCGGGAGAGCGCGGCAGCGGAACCGTTATCACGAGCTCTGTCCCCGAAGATGAGCTTGCTCTCAACTGGCAGAGACTCATAATGACTCACCTTTATGAGAGAGAGCATGCCGGAGTACTGACGGGAGCGCCGCTCACTGATGTGCGCATAACTCTTGCAGCCGGAAGAGCGCATGAGAAGCACACTGTAGGAGGAGATTTCCGCGAGGCTACATACAGGGCTGTCAGAAACGCACTGATGCAGGCAAGGGCAGCAGGCAGGGCTGTGCTGCTCGAGCCGTGGTGCGAGTATGAAATAGAACTGCCTGCACGAAGCGTAGGCCGGGCGATGACAGACATAAGACAGATGGGCGGCAGTCAGGATACGCTTGAGCAGGCTGAGGATACCGCAAAGATAAAAGGACGGGTGCCGGCATCAGAGATCTCGGGCTATCAGATGACGCTGAGCGGATACACTTCGGGAGAAGGACGGCTCTCATGCACTCCGTGCGGTTATGATGAGTGTCATGATGCGGCAGCTGTCATTGAAGAGAAGGGATATGACCCTGAAAGAGACGTTGATAATCCTGCGGATTCCGTATTCGTGAATCACAGCGGGAGCGATATAGTGAAGTGGGATGAAGTCACTGAGCACATGCACATCGGAAGCGTTCTGAAAAGCAAAGCGGAAGTGCCGTCTTACGGACGCGCCGTGCAGCGTAATGCCGGCGGATCAGCAAGCCCTGATGTGAAAGAGGAGGCAAAAAGAAGGATAGCTGCCGAAAAGGAACTCAGAAGCATTTTTGAACGGACCTACGGGACTTCAAAAAAGACCCGCCGCAGGGACGCGATAGAGAGAGATTACAGAAACAGGCCTGAGCTTTCAGAGGAAGAGGCGGCAAGGAACGCTGCGCGCAATCAGGAGATAAAGGCGCGCCGTGAGCATAAGACCGAAAAGCGCGAGGAAAAGCCCGTCATGGTGCTGATCGACGGATACAACATCATCTTCGCAGATGATTATCTCAAGGACCTCTTTGCCCGCGACGGAGGCTCTGCAAGGGACCAGCTCCTGGACAGGCTCAGCAACTATGCCGGATATACGGGATTCGAGGTGACTGTCGTGTTTGACGCCTACAATGTGCCTTTGAGCGAAGCCCGCGAAGAGGACAGGAACGGAGTAAAAGTGGTCTTTACTGCTGAGAATGAGCCTGCGGACATACGCATGGGCGTAATGACTTCAGCAGCCCGGGACAGTCAGATATATGTCGTGTCGTCAGACAGCCTGGTCCAGACGGATGCCTGGGCTCACGGGGCCTTCAGGATCTCATCGCGGGAATTCCTCGGCGAACTCACGCGCATCGAAGAGGAGATAAGGGATCATCTTCGCCGCGGCGATTGATTTATGACAGGTACGGTGTTATTTTTTACATCGTAACAATATAACGAAAGGATATGAAGTAATGAAAAAACACATCAGAAACATGCTTGTGGCATTGATGACATTGTCACTGATAATGCTCGCAGGCTGCGGCGGCGGAAGCAGTGAGCCGGCAGAAGCTCCTGATACTTCACAGCCTGAGCTTGCAAAGGCAGCAGATCCGATCGGGATCCACCATGCCGAGATAGTAATAAAGGACTACGGCACGGTAAGCGTTGAACTCGACGGAGACACTGCGCCGGTGACCGTGCAGAATTTCATGGATCTTGCCAATGCCGGATTTTATGACGGCCTTACGTTCCACCGTATCATCGATGGATTCATGATCCAGGGAGGAGACCCTAACGGAGACGGAACGGGCGGAGCTGAGAAGAACATCACCGGAGAATTTGCTCTGAACGGGTATGAGAACAACATCGCTCATACAAAGGGCGTTATCTCGATGGCAAGAGCGCAGGACCCTGACAGCGCCAGCTCGCAGTTCTTCATCATGGTTGCAGACGCTCCTCACCTTGACGGTCAGTACGCGGCATTCGGCCATGTGACGGACGGACAGGATGTGGTCGACAAGATCGCAGCAGATGCAAAGCCTCTCGATGACAACGGCACTATCGCGCCTGAAGACCAGCCGGTGATCGAATCCGTAAAGATCACAGACTGATTATCCGGCTCCATCACAGGGCTTTTGTAGTATAATCATAATGTTAGTTATTTTTTATCAGAATACGCAGAGGCATGCCTCTGCAGAGAAAGGACAAAAGAAATGATCAAGGAATTCAAGGAATTTATCAGCAAGGGTAATGTAATGGACATGGCAGTAGGCATCATCATCGGCGGAGCCTTCACAGCTATCGTGACAGCTCTCGTAGAGTCGATCCTCATGCCTATCATCGGTGCCATCAGCGGCGGAAAGAGCGTAGCAGACATGTCGGTAATGGTCGGCAATGCAGCTATCGGTTACGGAGCATTCATTCAGGCTATCATCGACTTCCTCCTGATCGCATGGGTACTGTTCATGATCATCAAGGCTATCAACAAGGCTAAGGCAGCTGCTGTAAAGGAAGTTGAGGAAGAACCTGAAGAGGAGCCTACACCTGCAGACATCGAGCTTCTGACAGAGATCCGCGACCTTCTGAAGGCAAAGAAGTAATAATACCGGATGATCCGGAATAAACCGGGGGCAGCATGGACAAAGAAAGACAGGCTAAATATATTGAACACCTGCAGAAGATGATCAGAATTGAAACAGTGTCTGATCCTGACTGCGGCAGCAGTGCCGAAAACTTTGCTGAGTTCCGCGATCTTACCTGGGAGCTTTTCCCGGCTATAAAGGAGGTCTGCGAGCTGAGGGAGTTTGACGGAGCGCTCCTGCTGAAGTGGAAAGGAAGCGATCCTACCAGGATGCCTGTCCTTTTCATGAACCACTACGACGTAGTTCCTGCCAGGGCAGAGGACTGGGAACATCCTCCGTTCGCAGCTGAGGTTATCGACGGTAAGATATGGGGCAGAGGAACACTGGATGACAAGGGCGGACTCTGGGCCATGTTTGAAGCTGCAAACGAGCTTGCTTCCGAAGGCTTCGTGCCGGCGGCAGACATCTGGTTTGAGGCTGACTGCACCGAGGAGACATTCGGGACAGGCGCGCAGGCTGTGGCTTCATGGCTGCAGGAACAGGGCATGCGTTTCGGAATGGTGCTTGATGAAGGCGGCGATATCGTCCGCGAGCCTTTAAGCGGCGCAAAAGGGACCTTCGCAATGATAGGCGTGGGCGAGAAGAGCGTTGTAAACCTGAAGTTCACGGCAAGATCATCCGGCGGGCATGCTTCCACTCCTGAGAAGAATACGCCTCTTGCAAGACTTGGGAAATTCATGGCCTATGTCGACAGAAACCAGGTGTTCGAAGTGGACATGCCTAATCCTGTAGCTGAAATGCTGAAAATACTCGGACAGTACATGGGCAGGACCGGTAAGGTGCTTGAAAAGGCAGGCAGGAGGGGAAAGGCTCTTGCCAGACTGCTGCCTGCAATAAGCTCAGCAGCCGGAGCAATGGTATCCACAACGATAGCGTTCACCATGTGCGGAGGCGGTGAGGCCGTAAATGTCATACCAAGCGAGGCATGGGTGATCGGAGATATGAGGTGCTCTCATCATCAGGGCCAGGAATCGTCGATCAAAGCTATTACGAAGGTAGCAAAGAAGTTCGGCCTGGAAACAGAAGTGATGCAGAGAGAGCCCGAGTCCAGACTCTCCGACTTCAGGGGAGAAGCATTCCTGCTGGTAAGGCAGGCTGTTAAAACCTGCGTGCCGGGTGTCGATGACTGCTCGCCGTACATAATGACCGGCGGTTCGGATGCGAGGTTCTTTGACAAACTCTCAGATCAGTGCATCAGATTCCTGCCGTTCACCATCGATGCTGAGCAGTTGGATTCTATTCATGGCATCAACGAGTATGTTTCTGTAGATACGCTCGTACCTGCTGTCGATTTTTACAGATTCATGTACCAGCACGTCTGATAAAAGGAGTATGGAGCCATGGCAGGCAAGGGCAGAAGGGACAACAGTGACGGCATCAACATAGGTGTCAGGTCGTTTCTTATAGCCATCGGGATCATCTTTGTTCTGATGATCGCTACCTATGTGCTTACTCTTGTTGTGCCGGGCGGTGAATACGCCAGAGTGCAGGACGCGTCGGGCAACATGGTCATAGATACGGAGACCGGGTTTCACTATACCGAAGGAGGCATACCTTTCTGGAAGTGGATCCTGTCTCCTTTTCTTGTGCTTGGAGCCGAGGGCTCGGGCACTATCATCGCTGTACTCATATTCCTGCTGGTGATCGGAGGCGTGTTCAACTCGCTGACCGCCTGCGGAATGATGAACTACATGCTCGGAAAGATAGTAGACAGGTTCGGCAGCGTAAAATACAGGCTCATGACCATACTCGTATTCTTCTTTATGGCGCTCGGCTCTCTGGTCGGCTCCTTTGAAGAGGTGATACCGATGGCGCCGATAGTAGTGGCGCTGTCAATGGCTCTGGGATGGGACGCCGTAACAGGCGTGGCCATATCGCTTCTGGCTACAGGCTGCGGATTCGCGGCGGGCATAGCGAACCCTTTCACAATAGGTGTCGCGCAGAGTCTTGCCGGACTTCCGATGTTCAGCGGCATGTGGCTCAGAGCGCTGTCGTTCGTCCTTATCTATGCACTCCTTCTGTGGTTTATAAGGGGCCATGCGAAAAAAGTCGAAAAGCCGGCTGAAGCTGCCGGTGCGGGCATAGAATATACGCAGGATGAACGCATGGACAGGGGTCTCAGGGTGTTTGCCGTGATACTCGGCATCGGCATCCTCATAGTCCTGAGCTCGGGATTCATCAGGGCTCTTCAGGATTACACAATGATAATAGTGGCGCTGATGTTCCTCTCTGCAGGCATTGCATCGGTGCTCATTTCAGGAGCAGGGCTCAGGGAGCTCGGCAGGACCTTCCTGAACGGCATAATAGCCATTGCTCCTTCAATACTTATGATACTCATGGCCTCATCCATCAAATACACGATGACAGAGGCAAAGATACTCGATACTCTGCTTTACAGGGCCGAGACTATGGCAGGAGGAATGTCGAAGGCAGGCGTGGTGCTTTTTATCTACGCGATATGCCTCGTGATGAACTTCTTTATTTCATCGGGATCAGCCAAGGCATTCCTGCTGATACCGATAATCGCGCCGCTCGCGCAGCTTTTCGGCATCAACATGCAGCTCGCGATAGTGGCGTTCGCGTTCGGCGACGGATTCAGCAATGTGATCTATCCGACTAACGCCGGACTTCTCATAACGCTCGGACTTTCCGACGTGAGTTACGGGAAATGGTTCAGATACTCCTGGAAGTTCCAGCTTCTGAACCTGATACTGACTTCGGCGATCCTGATGTTCGGGCTCGCCGCAGGATACTGATAACATAAAAGGGACTGAAAATGAACGGATACGAAAAAGACAATCTTGAAAGACTGAGACCTTACCTTGCTGAATGCACCGTGCTCCTGAAGAAGAACGGCGCATTCCCGCTTGACGCTCCGTGCAGGATCTTCGCTGCCGGAAGCGGCGTCAGGGATACCGTGAAGGGCGGAACCGGATCGGGAGAGGTAAACTCCAGATATTTCGTGAATATAGAACAGGGCCTTACGGATGCAGGCTTCTCGATAGTCGACCCGTACTGGCCCGACATGTACCGCGGCTTCTACGAAAGAGCGCGCAGGGACTTTGTCAGCGGGATAAGAAAGAAAGCTCGCAGGGAGAAGACAAACATCATATCGGCATCCATGGGAGCCGTGATGAAGCAGCCTGAATACATCATACCCCTCGATTATTCCGCGGATGCTGCTGTTTACGTGGTATCCAGGATATCCGGCGAGGGTAATGACAGGCTTGCCGAAAAGGGCGATTTTATGCTTACAGACAGCGAGGTGAGGGACATACTTGCACTCGACAAGCACTATGACAGATTTATGCTGGTGATAAATGCCGGAGGGCCTGTAGACCTGAGTCCTGTCATGGAAGTGGGCAATATTCTGGTGCTCTCGCAGCTTGGGGTAGAGACCGGCGCGGCGCTTGCGGATATACTGCTTGGAAAGGCCTGCCCTTCTGGCAAGCTCGCGACCACATGGGCTGCGGTCGAAGACCAATGCACCGCCGGAGACTTCGGAGAAAGAGACGATACCAGATACAGGGAAGGCATTTATGTAGGATACAGATTCTTTGACACTTTCGGGCTTGATGTACTGTTCCCGTTCGGATACGGGCTGGGATATACGGATTTTTCTGTTGGAAAAGCCAGTGTGAAAGTGAACGGCCCTGAGGTGGAAGTATCCGCAAGGATCACCAATAAAGGTAAATACAAGGGCAAGGAGACCCTGCAGGTGTATGTTTCATGTCCGCAGGGGAGACTCGACAGGGAATCAAAGAGCCTTGCAGGCTTTGCAAAGACAGATGAACTCGATCCTCAAAAGAGCCAGACAGTAAAGGTAAGGTTCGATATTAGAGATCTCGCCGGCTTTGATACAAAAGGCGCGGCATATATTCTTGAGAAAGGGGAATATATAGTCCTGGCGGGCACAGACAGCGCAAACGTAAAGCCTGCCGCTGTCCTCACGCTTGGAGAAGACTTTACGGCATTCAAGGCAGAGAGACTGTTTGACGGCGCCGACTTCAATGACCTCAGGGGCTTTGCCTCTGACGATTTCGATACAGCTAAGGTGCCGGTAATTGCGCTTGATCTTTCAGCCTGTGCTGCCGGGAAACTCCGGGAGAGGAACAGCCTTGAGATGGCTGCGCTGGTACCGGCCGGTCTTACAGCTGAAGAACTGGCAGTAATGAATGTCGGCGACTTCAAAGCGAAGAGACTGTCGATAGCTGCCGTCATAGGAGAAGCCTCCAGGGGAGTTGCGGGAGCTGCAGGAGAGACATGCAGGAGATATATTGAGCAGGGCATTGACAGCATCGTTATGGCTGACGGTCCTGCGGGTGTGCGTATCTCAAAGCGTTATTATGAAGACGCAAAGGGTAAACACTCCATAGGTTCGACCCTGCCTGAGACCATGCTGGACATGTTCCCGGGGGTGCTCAGAAAACTCCTTGAAAGAGAGCCTAAGCAAAAGAAAGGCAGAGTGTTCAGGGAGCAGTACTGCACTGCGATACCTATAGCTACGGCCATTGCCCAGAGCTGGAACACTGATTTTGCTGAAATGTGCGGAGACATAGTCGGAAGCGAGATGGATATATTCGGCATAGATCTCTGGCTTGCTCCGGCCCTCAACATACACAGGAACGTTCTGTGCGGGCGCAACTTCGAGTACTTCTCGGAGGATCCGCTCATCAGCGGAAAGTTTGCAGCCGCTCTCACGAAGGGAGTACAGAAACACCCGGGCCGCGGCGTCACAATAAAGCATTACGCTGTCAACAATCAGGAAACCAACCGCTACGCTAATAACAGCATCGTGAGCGAGAGGGCTCTCCGCGAGATATATCTCAAAGGATTCGGCATCTGCATCAGGGAGTCGGATCCGGTGGCGCTGATGACTTCTTACAACCTGCTCAACGGGGAACATACGTCAGAGAGCAGGGAACTTTCAGAGGTGCTGTTCAGGGAGTTCGGCTTTGACGGACTTATCATGACCGACTGGGTAGTCGGCGGGGACATGCTGCTGATGAAGGGCTCAAAATACGGAACGCCTGATGCGGCAAAAGTTGCTGCTGCGGGCTGCAGCTTGTTCATGCCGGGCAGCAAGGGCGACTATGATCAGATAATCAAAGGCCTTAAAAAGGGTACAGTAAGTGAAGAGCAGCTCCGGGAGAATACCGGACGCATCATGCATGTGATGCAGAGACTCGGAAAATAAGAGCATCCTTTTGGAGCCTGTGATCATCAGAGCTGCTGATCCCGAAAAGAGAAGATGTGCTGGACGGATTCAGATCACTCAAAGAGGGCAAGGGATCATCCTTCGTTCCGGATGAAGAATACATAAATCTATACGGGTAGGATCAGAGAAAGAACTCCAGGATGAGAACAGTAGCGCAGCCGAGGACGGCGACTGGGAAGAGCCCCTGACCGAACCAGGCTGCCGTTATGCACACTATAAGTGCGGCCGCTCCGGCAATTGGCGACTGAGTTGCCTCAACGATGGCAGGGAAAGTCATTACTGCGAGTGTCACATACGGAACATAATAAAGAAATGATTGGAAGAACCGGTTCCTGACCGGTTTTTTCATTATAAGCGACGCGGCTACACGCATAAGCCAGGTGGCGAAAGCCATGACGAAGATGTAAAGATAAACATTAATCTTCATACACTTCACCTCCTTCAGATGCTTCTCCGGTTTCTCTCGGGAAAAGAGCCGCGAAGACGGACGCTATTATTACCGTCAGAAGTATGGTGCGGTTGCCCTGTGACAGGCCGGATATTACAGGCAGGCGAACAGACGCGTACGAGAGCGCGAAACTGACCGCGACCGCGCCGAGAACAGCCTTATCCCTGCGGGCAGGAGGTATTATGACGGCAATGAACATTCCGAAAAGAGCAACGCTTAAAGCGCTGACGATCCTTGCCGGAAGTATGTTTCCCATGGAGATGCCGAGCGCTGTGCCAAGAGCCCACATAGGGACTGCCGCGATAAGCGCGCCGAAAGTGTAATAAGGGGTAGGGATGCCCGGCCTTGCTATCGTGATGCCGAAGATCTCGTCAGTTATGCAGCTTCCTACAAGCAGGCGGGTACTGAGCGGCGTTCCTTCGGGCATTCTCTGGTTGAGGGCGAAGCCCATTAAGATATAACGCGCGTTGATGATGAACATCAGCAGCACGAGTTCCGCCAGTGTAGTATTAGTGGCATATAAGGCAAAGCCCATGTACTGGCCTGCCGAAGCGTAGGTGATAAGACTGGCGAAAAAACCCTGAAGAGCGCTGAAGCCGTAGTCGCGGGCTGCGATACCCAAAGAAAAAGCCACGGCAAAATATCCGAGTCCTATCGGAATGCCGTGCCTGTATCCCTGCATGAAAACGTCTCGCCCTTTTTCCATCCTTCAGTCCCTTTTTTCTTTTTATTCGTTAAATAAATTTAACACTTTGCCTTGCCCCTTGCAATGTCACAATCTAATAAAGATATGCAGAACCACACATACCGATACATGACACAGAGCAATCGGTCCGAGCAATCTACAAGATTTGCTGAGCTGTATCCGCCTGAGTAATTTCCACGGTCATATTAGTAATCGCAATGCATTATGTCGCTTATTTCGGGCGCTTATGTTAAAATAACTATGTATGAGATAAAGCAAATAGGGAGCAAAGCAAATGAACAACAAAAGATGGTTATATCTCGGGATGGGCACGCTGACACTGCTGTTTCTGGGGCTGATATACGCGTGGTCGATATTCAGAACTCCTATCGGAGAACTTTTTCCGGACTGGAGCATTTCACAGCTGTCACTGACATTCACGATTTCGATGATATTCTTCTGCCTGGGAGGATTCGCAGGCGGGGTACTGAGTAAAAAGCTGAGCATTAAAGCGAGGATGCTCATATCTGCAGTCATGCTGCTGATCGGATTCTTCATGGTCTCGACAGTCAAACCGGATTCCCCCGGAGCGAGTCTCACGATGCTCTACATTTTCTATGGAGTATTCGGAGGAGGCGGTGTAGGAGTTGCATATAACGGCGTTATCGGAACTCTCAACAAGTGGTTCCCTGACAAGGTAGGCCTGGCATCGGGCATTATGCTGATGGGTTTCGGACTCGGCGGACTCGTACTGGGCTCTGTCGTGAATTCGATGATAGGGTCGATGGGCATACTTCCTGTATTCAGGATACTGGGTATAGTCATCTGCATCGTATGCGTGCTTGCAGCATTTATAATCAAGGCTCCGGCCGGAGAAGATGTAAATGCACTGGCGGCACTTGCTGCGTCTGCTTCGAAGGGCAAAAGCTCTCAGCAGGCTGCAGGAGCGGAAGTCAAAAACTATACAGCTGCAGAGATGCTGAAGACCCCTCAGTTCTGGTTCTTTACTATATGGGCGATACTTCTCAATTCGGCAGGGCTTCTGGTCATCAACAGTGCGGCAAATATCTCGGTGGCATTCGGAGGCGCGGCTATTCTCGGCATGATAGTCTCGCTTTTCAACGGAGCCGGGAGGATAGTCGCGGGCAATAACTTCGACAGGTTCGGAAGATTCACTTCAACTCTTGTAAATAACGCTTTCATGCTGATCGCCGGCATACTGCTGACACTCGGCGGCATGACAGGCGCATATATATTCATTCTCTGCGGACTCGTTTTCGTCGGACTTGCTTACGGAGGATGCCCGACCATCACGTCGGCGTATATCAATAAAGCCTTCGGACCAGCCAATTTCCCGACGAATTTCAGTATCGCAAACTTCAGCCTTATACCGGCTGCAACGATAGGGCCGATGATCTCATCAGCGCTTCTGGAGTCGGCGGGAGGCAGCTACAATACAAATTTCTATGCGATAATAGGCTTCTCGGCAGCCGCAGCCGTATTCTGGATGCTGCTCAATAAGGCGAGCAAAGAAAAATAGAAGGGGTTAAAAATGGACTATGATGTAATTATTATCGGAGCAGGGCCGGGCGGAATTTACGCAGCGTATGAGCTCACAAAAGAAAACAACGGGCTGAAAGTCGCTGTATTCGAAGCCGGCAAAAGGCTCGAGGAAAGAATATGCCCGATAGACGGAGTTAATGTAAAGTCCTGCATAAACTGTCCGAGCTGTTCAATTATGAGCGGCTTTGGCGGAGCGGGAGCTTTCTCTGACGGAAAATACAATATAACGAACGATTTCGGCGGAACTCTCCATGAATATATCGGCAAAGATGAAGCTATCCGTCTGATGAAATACGTCGATGAAATAAACATGTCACATGGCGGAGAGGGGACAAAGCTTTATTCGACGGCAAATTCATCGTTCAAAAAGCTTTGCCGTCAGAACAATCTGATACTCCTTGATGCATCTGTAAGACATCTCGGAACAGACATTAATTACGTTGTTCTGTCAAATCTGTACGATGAACTCAAAGACAAAGTGGACTTCTGTTTCAGGACTCCTGTTGAGCACATAAAGGTGATCGACGGCGGCTACAGTGTTATCACTGCAGAAGGCAGATTTACATGCAAAAAGTGCATAGTTTCAGTAGGACGAAGCGGAAGCAAATGGATAGAAGAAGTATGTCATGAACTCGGCATACCAACGGAGTCAAACAGGGTAGACATCGGTGTAAGAGTCGAGCTTCCTGCGGAGCTTTTCTCACACATTACAGATGAGCTCTATGAAAGCAAGATCGTATACAAAACCGAGAAATTCGAAGACAGAGTCAGAACCTTCTGTATGAATCCGCGCGGAAGCGTCGTCAATGAGAATACCAACGGCATAGTCACGGTAAACGGCCACAGCTATGAAGACCCTGAGAAGCAGACCAACATGACAAACTTTGCCCTGCTGGTATCCAAGCACTTCTCGGTTCCTTTCAAGGACAGCAACGGATACGGCGAAAGCATAGCGAGGCTCTCCAACATGCTTGGCGGCGGCGTCATTGTACAGAGATTCGGCGACCTTATCCGCGGAAGGAGAACAAACTACAAGAGACTTGCTGACAGCTTCGTAGTACCTACACTCAAGGCTGAGCCGGGAGATCTTAGCCTTGTGCTGCCAAAGAGGATACTTGACGGTATCATTGAGATGATATACGCGCTCGACAAGATCGCTCCGGGGACTGCGAACGATGACACTCTGCTCTATGGAGTCGAAGTCAAGTTCTACAACATGGAAGTCAGCGTCAATGAACGTCTGGAGACAAAATACGACGGTCTCTACATGATAGGAGACGGCAGCGGAGTTACTCATTCACTTTCACACGCTTCTGCAAGCGGCGTGTTTGTGGCCAGAGATATATTGAGACAATTATAATTTCAACGAAAGGAGCACAGCATCCATGAAAAACGTTAAATGTCTTAAGTGCATCAGCTGCGGCAGGGAATATGAGGCTCTTCCTGACGCAACAACATGCGAATGCGGGGGTATTCTCGATGTAATTTATGATTATGATTACATCAGGGAAAACTTTACGCCTGACGACATATCGTCAAGTGACAACTACACGATGTGGCGTTACCGTCCGTTCCTTCCGGTAGAGGAGGACACAGTTCAGCCGCCTCTCAGAGTAGGCTGGTCACCTCTTTATGAGGAGCCGAGAATGGCTGAAAAACTTGGGATCAGGAAGTTCTGGCTCAAGGATGACGGCCTCAACCCGACCGCGTCGCTCAAGGACAGAGCCAGCTCCATGGGTGTTGCGAAGGCTATCGAGGCAGGCTATGACACGATAGCGTGCTCCTCGACAGGAAACGCAGCGAGTTCGCTGGCAGGCAATGCCGCTGCAGCCGGGCTTAAAACTTATATCTTTGTCCCTGAAAGAGCGCCTATCGGCAAGGTGGC
>JAFVPI010000076.1 GCA_017505405.1 Mogibacterium sp. | reverse complement strand
GAACAGAACAAATCTGAGAAAATACGTTATTGCAAGAGAATTACTGTTTAAGGAGTAAGAATTGGATTATTCAGCAGCCAATCATGCACTGTGGAATGTGATCATACAGATGGGCTATGTTGCCGCTGTGATCCTGATCGCTATCTGTCTCAGGCAGACTGTCAAACCTATACGCAAGACCATGCTTCCTGTAGCGGTCCTCGGAGGCTTCATTCTCCTGATTGCCAAGGAGATCGGGCTGGTCACGCTTGATGAAAACCTGCTTTCCGCCCTCACCTATCACGGGATCGCGCTCGGCTTCATCGCAATGAGCCTGCGAAACCCTGTTCAGAGAGAAGCGGGAGACGAAAGCAAGGTCGGATTCCGCTCGGGCGCTGTAATAGTCAGCACATATATGATACAGGGCGTCACAGGCCTGATCATTACTATAGGCCTCGCGCTCACCGTTATGCCGGATATGTTCAGGGCTGCAGGACTCCTGCTTCCTATGGGATTCGGTCAGGGTCCCGGCCAGGCAAACAACATCGGAGCGAGCTATCAGTCTCTCGGTTTTGAAGGCGGACACAGCTTCGGCCTTTCGATAGCCGCCGCCGGCTACATAGTGGCTTGCCTTGTAGGTGTTATAATCCTGAACCTTCTGCGCAAGTCAGGTGAGCTTAAAATATCTGATGTAAACAGCATAACCGTCCTTCGTGACGACCACCTTGGAGACGCTGAAAGCAATGATATTGCAGAATCGATCGATAAGCTCAGCGTGCAGCTCGCGATGATAGTCATCGTATACCTTGCAACTTATGTTGTGACTGCAGGCATCACAGGCGGGATCGCAAAACTCAGCGAGGGACTCGCAGGCACGGTCAACACCCTGCTCTGGGGTTTCAATTTCATCATCGGTTCTGCCCTTGCCATTCTCCTCAGGGTCATCCTTGAGAAGCTCAGAAAGAAAGGATCCATCAAGAGGCGCTATCAGGACAACTACCTGCTCAACCGTCTCTCCGGAGCGTTCTTCGACATCATGATCGTTGCAGGTATAGGATGTATAGATATAGAAGACATCCGCGGACTCGTGCTGCCGTTTGTGCTGCTCGTCGTTGCAGGAACCATTGTGACGTGGTTCCACCTGCGCTGGGTATGCAAGGCGGTTTATGGCGATTATTACTACGAGGGACTTATCTCAATGTACGGCATGCTGACAGGAACCATAAGTTCAGGAGTGCTTCTCCTGCGTGAGATCGATCCGCAGCTCGAGACCCCTGCAGCAAACAATCTGGTAGTGGGATCCAGCTTCGGCATTCTGCTCGGAGCACCGGTGCTCATACTTGTGGGACTCGCTGCAAAGAGCCCTGCGATGTGCTTTGTTACACTAGGTCTTGCGGCAGCATATCTGCTGATACTCGACATATTGATATTCAAAGTGGGACGTCACGCAAAGGTGAAATAAATTTGTCAAAACCCTTGCAAACACTTATTCAGAATGATATACTACACGAGCTGTCGTCTTTGGCGGCGGCTTGAAACGTTTCAAAATACTATAGAAAGAGGTACCAACATGAAGGAAGGAATCCATCCTGGTTATAAGGAATGTAAAGTTACTTGCGCATGTGGGAATACATTCATGACTCTCTCCGACAAGGCAGAGATGAGAGTAGACATCTGCTCAGAATGCCACCCATTCTTTACAGGCCAGCAGAAGTTTGCTAACAGAGGCGGCCGTGTAGAGAAGTTCAAGAACAAGTACGGCCTGAAGTAATAGGCAACATCAAGCCCGGACTTCATAGGGAGTCAGGGCTTTTTTCATGCATTCATTGATCACTGGCTGTATTGGCGCAGCATTTTTGATATAATTAATTGGTTAAGATTTAAAAGGAGAAAGTAATGACCGACAGAACTGGACGCAGAATACTTGAAGGACGATAGCGGACTGCAATGAGAATCCGTTATCTATTTTGCGTACAGAAAGAGGTGTTTATATATGTTTGATAAATTAGACTTTATTACTGAAAAATATAATGAGCTCGCAGAGAAAGTAGCTGATCCTGCTGTCATCGCCGACCAGAAGACATGGCAGAAGCACATGAAGGAAATGGCTGAGATCGAACCGGTCGTAAGGGCTTACGAGAGCTATCGCAAGATGCAGAGCGATCTTGCAGATGCCAGAGAGCTCATCGATCTCGAAGACGATGAAGAAATGCGGGAGATGGCCAAGGAAGAAGCCAAGGAGCTCGAGGAGAAGATGGAAAAAGCTCAGGAAGAGCTGAAGATCCTGCTCCTCCCTAAGGACCCTAACGATGACAAGAACGTTATCCTTGAGATCAGAGCCGGCACAGGCGGCGAGGAAGCTGCTCTCTTCGGCAACGACCTGCTGAGGATGTATCTCAGATACGCTGAGCGCCGTCACTGGAAGGCCGAGATCATCGAAATAAGCGATACCGGAATCGGCGGCATCAAGGAAGCTGTTGTAATGATCAAGGGGCGCGGCGCATACTCGAGACTCAAATTCGAATCGGGAGTACACAGAGTGCAGAGAGTGCCTGAGACTGAATCATCGGGCCGTATCCACACATCGGCGGCTACAGTTGCCGTACTTCCGGAAGTCGATGATGTTGAGGTAGAGATCAATCCGAATGACGTAAAGGTAGACGTTTACAGGGCATCCGGAAACGGCGGCCAGTGCGTAAATACTACGGACTCTGCTGTCCGCATGACTCACCTTCCTACAGGCATCGTAGTCACATGCCAGGACGAGAAGTCGCAGATCCAGAACAGAGAGAAGGCCATGAGAGTACTCAAGGCCAGACTATACGATAAGATGGTGCAGGAGCAGAATGACAAGATCTCGGCTGATAGAAGAAGCCAGGTCGGTTCGGGCGACCGTTCTGAGCGTATCCGCACATACAATTTCCCTCAGGGAAGAATCACGGATCACCGCATCAATCTTACCATGTATAAGCTGGACCAGTTCCTCGACGGAGATATCGATGAGGCTATCGACGGACTTATCACTGCCGACCAGGCAGCAAAGATGAAGGATTTCGGTTAAAGCTTGTCTTTTTCGCCACGAACGAAAAATACGTCGCTTTAAGAGCAGTATTATATAGTATATAAATGGAAACACTCAGATTATCAACAAATGAAAGCGACCTTAAGCTTGCCGGCGAAATCATCAGAGCCGGCGGTCTTGTTGCTTTTCCTACAGAGACGGTCTACGGGCTCGGAGCGAATGCTCTCGATGCAGAGGCCGTCGCTTCTGTATATAAGGCAAAAGGCCGCCCTTCGGATAATCCGATGATAGTCCACATCGCCAATGCGACCGATCTTTATGCGCTCATTGACGGAGGCATAAAGGGACTCAGCGATGACGCATCAAAGCTGATGATCAGCCTGTGGCCTGGGCCGCTGACCCTTATATTCAAAAAGGCCGACATCGTTCCTGATGTGACCACCGGTGGGCTGGATACGGTTGCCATACGCATGCCATCTAACCCGACCGCAAGGAGACTCATAAAACTTACGGGAAGGCCTATCGCCGCTCCTAGCGCGAACCTTTCGGGAAGACCGAGCCCTACCACCGCGGATGACGTGCTCGAGGACATGGACGGACGCATCAATGCCGTCATCATGGGAGAGCAGTGTGATGTGGGGATCGAATCCACGGTAGTCGATCTCACTGGAGATAAACCATACATACTGAGACCGGGTGCAGTCACCAAGGAAAAGCTGGAGAGGATACTCAGAAGGGCCGTGCTTTACGATAATTCCCTTCTCGAGAAACCTGCGGCTGTGGCAGATCCTGAAGACGGCGTAGCCGATACGGGATTCAAACCGAAATCGCCGGGCATGAAGTACATCCACTACTCGCCTAAAGCGACCGTGCGTCTTATTGAAGGAGACGATAATGAATTCCGCAGCAAGGTGATGAGACTTGGGCTCGAGGCCAGAGAGAAAGGCCTCAAGGTCGCCCTGCTCGACTACGATAATGACCCGGGCAAGGCCGCACACAAACTTTTTGCTGAGCTCCGCGAGCTTGACAGACAGGGTTATGACCTCGTTCTCATCAGGACGCTCGAGGAAAAAGGCTTCGGATTCAGCGTCATGAACCGCATGCTCAAGAGCGCGGGCTATGACGTAGTTAAGTAATGTTAATCAAGGGAAAACGGGACGTTTTCGTAAAATATTGATAATAATCACAATTAAATTACACACTCAGGGAGGTAAGCAATGGGTAAAGTAATGATTTTTGATCACCCTCTCATCCAGCACAAGGTATCACTGATGAGAGACAAGAACACAGCGAGCAAGGAATTCAGAGATCTGGCGCGCGAGGTCGCTATGCTGATGACCTACGAGATCACCAGGGATCTTCCTACCAAAGAGGTAGAGATCGAAACTCCGATCTGCCCTGCAAGAGTCCCGATCCTGGCAGGAAAGAAGCTTGCCATAGTGCCTATCCTCAGAGCAGGCCTCGGCTTTGTTGACGGAATGCTCGAGATCATCCCGAGTGCAAGAGTCGGACACGTTGGTCTTTACAGAGACCCTGAGACACACGAGCCTGTGGAGTACTACTGCAAGCTGCCTGAAGATATCGACCAGAGAAAGATCATCATCGTGGACCCGATGCTTGCTACAGGCGGAAGCGCTATCGCTGCTGTTGACTTTGTTAAGGAAAAAGGCGCAAAGGATATCGCCCTTATGTTCCTTATCGCTGCTCCTGAAGGCATCGAGGCGCTCACATCAAAGCATCCTGATGTAGACATCTTTATCGCTGCAAAGGATGATCATCTCAACGAGAAAGCTTACATCGTACCGGGACTGGGAGATGCAGGCGACAGGATCTTCGGAACAAAGTAATATAACAGCAGTTCGGCAATGGACAGATACGCAAACAGATCCATAAGAAGAATACTATCGGTCTTAGTGACTGTGGCAGTGCTGACTGTGTCGCTTTTCACTGCTGCTTTTGTTCCGGTAAGCGCTGCATCAAAGCCTGTTCTTTCAGACAAAAGCGCTACCATCACAGTAGGCAGCGAGATAAAGCTGACGGTGAAAAACCCGGGCAAAAAGGTCAAGTGGAAATCGTCAAATAAGAAAATCGCATATGTCAGATCCGTAAAAGGAAAATACGGCAAGACAGCGGTCATTAAGGCGAAAAAGGCCGGCAGCTGCAAGATCACAGCAAAGGTCGGCAAGAAAAAGCTGACCTGCACAATTAAGACTGAAAAGCACGTCACTCTGAGCAAATCTGCCAGGGACCTCACCGCGTCGGTCAAAGCCGGCGAGGCAGACGCACTTGAAGCGAACAGCAGATTCACTGTTTCTGCTGCAGACTTCTCCTTTGATTTGCTCAGAAAAACAGTCGAAGCTGATTCCGCAAAAGGCAGATCCGGCAATACGCTGATCTCTCCGGACTCGGTGCTGTCGGCTCTGGTCATGACAGAAAACGGAGCGCAGGGGCAGACTCTTCTTGAGATGCAGAACGCGCTTTCGGGCGGGATAAGCGTGTCTGACTACAACAGGTACCTGTACGGACTGAACAGCAGACTTACTTCTGCAGATACGGTAAAGTACAGCGTTGCGAATTCCATCTGGATCCGCAGCGGTGCTGTGAAAGTAAAGAACGGCTTCCTGAAAACCAACAAGATCTACCATAAAGCGCAGATATTCAGTGCTCCGTTCAACAGAACTACTGTCAATGACATGAACAAGTGGGTGTCGGGCTGTACAAACGGGATGATAAAGCAGATCATAAGCGAGCTGACCGATGCAGACCGTATCGTTCTCATCAATGCCATCGCATTCGAGGGCGGATGGGAAGAGAAATTCGGCGAGCCGCGCAGGGAGACATTCACCCCTGAAAGCGGCACAGCCAGAGAAGCGGACATGCTTCATCAGAAAGACAGGATGGATCTGCTGACGCTCAACGGCGGAAAGGGCTTCGTAAAGTACTACAGCGGAAGGCAGATTGCCTTTGTGGGACTGCTCCCGCCGGAAGGCAGCAGTGCAGACAGGTATCTGCAGGGCATAAGCGGCAGCGATTTTGTATCTGCCTGGAATTCAAGAACGGTCAGACTGCTCGATATAAGCGTGCCTGAGTTCAAATACGACTACGACGCATCGATGGCAGATCCGCTGAGGAAGATGGGAATGGTAAGCGCGTTCAGCACAAGCGCGGACTTCTCGGGAATGATCTATCCTGACCTCAATACACCGGGAATCCACATCGACGATGTGATCCACAAGACGCATATAGAGCTTGATAAAAACGGTACGAAGGCTGCGGCTGCCACGGCAGTGATCATGAAGGCCGGAAGCGTTATTCGTGAAGAGGAAGCGATAGAAGTACACCTCGACAGACCGTTCGTATACGCGCTGGTTGATACAAAGACCGGAATACCTCTCTTTGCGGGGATACTTAGAGAAGCAACAAAATAATTAAAAGGGAGAAAAGAGAAATGCTGGTTTTAAATGTTATTTTCAAATGTGCACCGGGAACAAGAGAAGAACTTCGTGAACTGGTAAGAGAAGAAGGGATCGATACTGCATCGCGCAGTGAAGAAGGCAACTACAAGTACGAATTCTTCATGTCTACTGAAGACCCGAACGACATTCTTCTTATCGAATGGTGGAAAGACGTGGACGCATGGATGGCGCACAGAACGCTGCCTCATTACGAGAAGCTGAACGAATTAAAGAAAGGACGCGTGTTGAGCGCGGAAATAAGAAAGTACTTCACTGATGAAGACGCATAGTAGCAAAGAGATATAATATACACAATATATAGTAGAGAAGAGCCGAAAGCGTAATGCTTTACGGCTCTTTTTTCAGTATAAGATCGTTAATTTTTTATTTTTTGACAAAAATCGCAAAAAAGGCTTGCCCTTTGTCAGACAAATGGTTATTATACAAGTGTCATATGTCAGACAAAGGACATACGGCAAACAGACAAAGTAAAAATGATTAAAAAAAATCAAGGAGGAGAACTGATATGAGAATCGGATTTGTAGGATGCGGAGCGATCGGAAGCTGCTATGCGAGCTACCTTCTGCAGAAGCATGAAGTTTGTGTACTGGACACATATGAACCAGTAATTGAAGCGATCAAGAAGAACGGGATCCTTCTTGATAAATGCGCACCTGGATACGGCAACGGCGAGACCGAAGCTTACCATCCGACTATCGCAACAACAGACCCTAAGGAGATCGGAGTTGTAGACCTGCTCGTAGTATTCGTTCACTACAAGTTCCTGGAAGCAGCAGTCCGCAACGCACTGCCGATGATCGACGATCACACAATGATCATGTGCCTGCAGAACGGCTACGGCAACTATGACGAGATCGCCAAGGTAGTCCCTGAAGAGCAGATCATCATCGGAAACACAGCTTTCGGAGCTACACCGATCGAGCCGGGTCATGTAAGACACACAGGTTACGGAGCTACAAACATGGGATCGCCGAAGGCACCTATGGCAAAGGTAGAGGAAGTCGCTGAGGCATTCCGCGAGGCAGGCCTCGAGGTAGACGTACACGAGAACGTTCTGAACGCCATCTGGCACAAGCTCTCGGCAAACGTAGCGATCAACGGCGTAAGCGCCCTGCTCGAGACTCCGAACGGATTCATCAGCAAGAACCCATACGCTAACGAGCTCGCCAAGAGACTTATCAAGGAAGCCATCGCAGTTGCCAACGCAGCAGGCTGCACACTCGATTATGAGGAAGAGCTTGAGCACTGCTACGAAGTGTCCCGCGCTACAGACGAGACGATCAGTTCGATGGTACAGGCAGTTACACATCACCGCGAGACAGAGATCCGCATCATCAACGGTGCAGTCGTGAAACTCGGAGAGCAGTACGGTATCCCGACTCCATGCAACGAGATGATACTCAACCTCGTTCTGGCAAAGCAGTCGCTTTACCTCGGATGCTGATAAAAAAGTTATTACTTGTTGATTCTTAATTGAAAGAGGCAAAGGAGAGAATTATGAAAGACGTTTCAATCAAAGAACTCAAGAACGCCGCAACAGACCTGCGTATGAAAGTCATCGACATGATCTACAAAGCGCAGTCAGGCCATCCGGGTGGATCGCTGTCCGCTGCAGAGTTCGTAACAGCATGCTATTTCAAGTACATGAACGTTGACCCTAAGAACCCAAGATGGGCAGACAGAGACAGAATGGTCCTTTCGAAAGGCCATGTATGCCCTATCCAGTACGCAGCACTCGGAGCTCTCGGATACTTCCCGCTCGAAGTACTCGACACACTGAGAAAAGAAGGCTCCCCGCTTCAGGGACATCCTTCGATGATCAAGTGCCCTGGCATCGACATCTCGACAGGTTCTCTCGGACAGGGACTTGCCTGCGCAGCAGGAATGGCTCTTGCCGGAAAGATGGACAAGAAGGACTACAAGGTCTTCTGCGTAGTCGGTGACGGCGAGGCTCAGGAAGGCGAGATCTGGGAAGCAGCAAACACAGCAAACAAGTATAAACTCGACAACCTCATCGTATTCGTCGACGTAAACAGACTGCAGCTCGACGGAACATGCGACGAAGTAATGCCTAACGGTGACCTCGGAGCTAAGTTCAAGGCATTCGGCTGGGACGTCTTCTACTATGACGGCAACAGCATGGAAGAGACCGTAGAAGTACTCGACAAGTGCTATGCACCAGAGGCTCAGAACGGCAATCCAAAGGCTCTTATCGGAGCAACAGTCAAGGGCAAGGGCGTCAGCTTCATGGAGAACCAGGTAGGCTGGCACGGCGTAGCTCCTAACGATGAACAGTACGCACAGGCAATGGAAGAACTCAAGGCTCAGCTGATATAAGAGGAGGACAGAACAATGAGTGAACTGAAAAAGATCCCTACAAGAAACGGCTTCGGCGATGAAATAGTAGAAGTAGGAAAAGACAATCCGGAAATCGTAGTTCTGGATATAGATATCGGCAAGAGCTGCAAGACAGGCGAATTCAAGAAGCAGCTTCCTGACCAGTACCTCAACGTAGGTATCGCAGAGCAGAACGGCGCAGGCGTTGCAGCAGGACTCGCAACATGCGGAAAGATCCCGTTCGTAGTAACATACGCAGCATTCGGATCGATGAGGATCTGCGAGATGATCCGTCAGGAGATCTGCTACACTAACCTCAACGTCAAGATCGCATGCTCGCACGGCGGATTCACACCGGCTAACGACGGAGCTTCGCACCAGGCTATCGAGGACATGGGTATCCTCAGAACCATTCCTAACATCTCCATCATGATGCCTGCTGACTACAACCAGGCACGCAAGCTCGTAAGAGCAGCAGCAGAGACTTACGGACCAATGTATCTGAGATTCACAAGAGACGCTATGGAGCAGGTATACGGGCCGGACGTAGAGTTCGAGATCGGCAAGGCTTATCAGATCCAGGACGGTAAGGACGTAGCTATTATCGCAAACGGTGACACAGTAAGTCTCGCTATCAAGGCGGCAAAGGCTCTGGAGGAAAAGGGTGTTTCGGCAAGAGTTCTCGACATGCACACCATCAAGCCTCTCGACGTTGATGCAGTAAAGGCATGCGTTGAGGAGATCGGCAAGATCGTCACAGTTGAGGATCACAACATCATCAACGGACTCGGCAGCGCAGTATGCGAGGTCGCAGCTGAGATGGGCAAGGGCAAAGTCAAGAGGATCGGTATCCAGGATCAGTTCGGTGAGTCCGCTCCTTATGAGAGACTGCTTGCAAAGAACGGCATAACTGTTGAAAATATTGTAGAAACCGCGCTTGCTCTTTAACAGCCGGGAACGATACAGCTACAAAGGAAGACAGGAGACAAAGTTATGAAGAAAAGATTCAAGGCTCTGGCGGTAATGCTGGCATTCCTCATGGCTCTGTCATTGTCGCTGACCGCCTGCGGTACACAGGGAAACGGGTCCGGAGACAGCCAGGAAGGCGCTGCGGAGTACATCATAAGGCTCGGACACAGCGACACTGAAGATAACCTGATCAACATCTCGCTACAGCACTACGCTGACTATGTAAATGAGCAGACAGGCGGAAGAGTGATAGTCCGCATCTATCCGAATGAGGAGCTTGGCGACAATACCGACATGGCTCAGCAGCTGGTCACCGGAGAGCTCGATGCGATGATGATGCCTCAGGGAGTCGAGGCCACATACGCCCCTAAGATGGCCACACTTGGACTGCCGTTCCTGTTCACAAGCTATGAGCAGGCATGGGCGGTAGTGGACAATGAAGAGATCGCCGAGGGGCTTACAGCCGAACTCAGCAACTATAACCTCGTGCAGCTCGCCTTCTGGGAGAACGGCATGAGACAGATAACCAACAGCGTTCGTGAGGTCAAAGGACCGGAGGATGTAGCCGGCCTCAAAATGAGAATACCGGAAGACGATATGACAGCATCGATCTTCAAGGAGCTCGGAGCGAGCACAACAAAGTTCGCATGGAGCAAGACCTACGACGCGCTTGCGCAGGGAACCTTCGACGGACAGGAGAACCCTATCGCAAACATATACGCAAACAAGATAAACGAAGTCAATCAGTACATGACCATCACTAATCACAAGTATGAGTCAAAGAATCTGGTGTTCTCGGGCAGCACATGGAAGAAGCTGCCGCAGGATATCAAGGACGTGCTGCTTGAAGGAGCAAAGAAATTCGGCCAGGAGCACCGCGAGGCGGTAGCTGCCGACGAGGATGATCAGCTGGCAAAGCTTAAGGAAGCCGGAATGACCGTCAATGAAACACCGGATATCGAAGCATTCAAGAAAGCAACGCGTGATGTCTATACGAACTTCGAGATGCAGAATGAGTGGACAGCCGAACTCGTGGCGAAGATCCGTGAGGCGGCAGCTCAGGTGGAATAGAAGGAGGCAAACATGTTTGAAACAATATTGATGGATTTTGCCTGGGCGAGCGGTCTGCTCATAATCGGTCTCTTCCTGAGATCGAAGGTAGGATTCCTCCAGAAGATGTTCATACCGGTAGCCGTAGTCGGAGGCCTTGTAGGACTCCTGCTCGGATCAGAAGTACTCGGCAAGTTCTGCCCGTACTACATCCACTGGTCTGACAACGTAAGCGGATTCGCCAACCCGCTGCTAGCGATACTCTTCGTAACGCAGTTCATCGCGCTGTCATTCGACAGAAGGATGATCAAGAAGTGCTCACTTATCTTCCTGATCTCGGCAACGGTAATTGCTGCACAGGTGCTTTCAGCCATGGGACTCGGCAAGGTCTTCGGACTGCCTGACGGAGCTGCACTGCTTCCGTTCGGAGCATTCTACGGCGCGCACGGTATCCCTCAGGTCATCGCAGGCATCTACGATACACTCGGTTACTGGAACTATGACGAAGCATCGGCATTCGGAACCACATACGCAACGATCGGCATGCTCTACGGTATCATCGTAGGTATCGTGATCCTCAACTACGGTATCCGCAAAGGCTGGGTAACAGCTGAAAAGTCCGGAAACCTCAGTAAAGAGGACTACACGGGCATCCTTGACAAGGAAAACAGATTCAAGTTTATGACAGCGTACACATCGGACATCGCTTTCGATCCGCTGACACTGCACTTCGGCATCGTGCTGGCGATCATGCTGGTAGCCTACGGCCTCCTGCAGATCCTGCACATGGTACCGCTGTTCTCAGGATTCGCGATCTACGTTCCGGCCATACTGGTATCACTGGTATTCGGTGTAGTCATCAAGAGGACTCCGGCAGCGCAGTTCATAGACAACGAATCCCTTGCACATGTTGGTACACTTGCACTCGAGTACCTGATCATCACGGCGATCGCAACGATGAAGCTCGATGTTATCATGAACAACGCAGCAGCCATCCTGACGATATCGTTCGCAGGCCTGATCCTGACTACGATCATTCTGATGGTACTGCCTAAGCTCTGGCTCAAGCAGAACTGGCTCGAGAACGCGATGGTAATGTTCGGAGCATGGACAGGCTCCACGGCAACAGGAATGATGCTTCTGAGGATCGCTGACCCTGAGCTCGAAACTGACGCAGGTCCAAACCTGATCGCGGCTACACCGCTCTGGCAGATCAGTACGCAGAACTTCTTCCTCACGATCGCGCCTATGTTCATGGTAACGTCTGCGGGAGCTCACAACATGGCTCTCGGAACAGCAGGAATGCTGGTAGTAGCGCTGATACTGGGATTCATTATCGGACGCAAATAAGGTTTCCATCGGAAAAAACTATTTAGTTCATATTAATCTCCTTATCACATGGGCTCCCTGCCGCAGATAAAAACTGACGGAGGGAGCCCGCATCACAAGTAAAAGAAAGGATCATGGAAATGGCAGAAGTAAAGAAAGCAATGATCTCCCCGTCAATACTTGCTGCGGATTTTGCAAAGCTCGGTGAGGATGTTGCAGACGTGTGCGGCTGCGGTATTGATTACCTGCACATAGATGTGATGGACGGGATGTTCGTTCCGAACATCAGCTTCGGAGCAGGTGTCATGAAAAGCCTAAATTCCTATACGACTGTTCCGTATGACGTCCATCTTATGATCGAGGATCCGGACAGGTACATAGAGAACTTCGTCACTGACAATACCGAATTCATCACAGTGCATTACGAAGCATGCAGTGATCTGAAGAAGACTCTTGCGCATATACATTCTCTTGGAGTGAAGGCAGGTGTCTCGGTCAAGCCAAAGACGGCGCCTGAGGTCCTCGACGAGTACCTTGACGACATAGATCTCATACTTGTCATGTCGGTCGAGCCGGGATTCGGAGGCCAGAAGTTTATGCCGGATTCGCTGGACAAGATCCGCTATTACAGCGCGCTTAAGGATGAAAAGGGATACAGCTACGTTATAGAGATAGACGGCGGCGTAGGCGAAGCCAATGCCGACATAGTAAGAGAAGCGGGAACAGAGCTCATAGTTGCAGGTTCAGCTGTTTTCGGAGCAAAGTACAGAGCTGCTGCTATCAGAGCCATCAAGGGAGGAATATAAAATGAGCATAAAAGGAAACATAATCATAGGTCAGTCGGGCGGTCCGACTGCAGTGATCAACTCAAGTCTCGCGGGAGCCATCACAGCTGCGAAGGATGCCGGCATTAAGAAGATATACGGAATGCACTATGGTATCGAGGGCTTTCTCAACGAGAACATCATTGACCTCAGAAAACAGGTAAAGAACGAGCAGGATGTGTCGCTCCTGAAGAGAACACCATCTGCCTTCCTGGGATCATGCAGGTATAAACTGCCTAAGATCGAAGGCAATGAGGATGTGTATGAAAAGATCTTCTCGATCATGGAGAAATACGACATCCAGTACTTCCTGTATAACGGCGGAAATGACTCCATGGATACCGTAAAGATGCTCTCCGATTACGCAGCAGCACACGGGAAACCTCAGAAATTCATGGGCATACCTAAGACCATCGATAATGACCTTCCTGTGACAGATCACTGCCCGGGATACGGTTCGGCAGCGAAGTACATCGCTACTTCGCTCAAGGAGATCATTGTAGATAACGACTGCTACGGTCCTTACAGGACTTCTGCGGTCATCGTGGAGATAATGGGACGCCACGCAGGCTGGCTTACAGCAGCTGCGGCTCTGGGAAACAACGCGCCTGACCTCATCTATCTGCCGGAAGTCAGCTTCGATCCTGACGATTTCGTAAAGCGCATCAAAGATCTCTCAAAGAAAAAGAACTCCATAGTCGTTGCAGTCTCCGAGGGCATCAAGCTTGAGGACGGACGCTTCGTATGCGAGCTCAGCGGCGGAAACGATAAGCTCGATGCGTTCGGTCACAAGCAGCTCTCGGGCGTCGGCGCATATCTCGCATCGCTCGTAACAGAGAAGACCGGAGTAAAGGCAAGATCTATCGAGTTCTCGACACTTCAGAGATGTGCTTCGCATGTGGTATCCCGTACTGACGCTGATGAGGCATATAACGCCGGATACCTTGCAGCGCAGAAGGCGTTTGAAGGAAACACGGGTGAGATGATCACGATCAAGGTAAATTCGAGGAGACCATACCTCACCTCTTATGACAGTTTTGATATCCATGAGGTAGCAAATGTTGAGCGCAAGGTGCCTCTCGACTGGATCATCAATGACGGAACATATGTCAGCGATGAGTTTATAGAGTATGCGCGTCCGCTCATCATGGGCGAGATAGAGCCGTACTACTCGGAAGGCGTGCCTCAGCATCTTTCGCTGCAGGAATAGAAAATGCTGATTTGACATTGGGTGTAAGACTTGTTATCCTAACTTTGTATTATGTCATACATAAAGGGGAAAAGAGACAGAGAGCATATATAAAAGGAGAAAGTCTTTATGACACCAGCACCTACTTATCTTAAAAGCTTAAAAAAGGAATCCGTAGTACAGAGCGTCATAAATCAGCTGACTGACGCCATCAGAAACGGAGATCTGAAACCGGGAGACAAGATCCCTCCGGAACCGGAACTTGCAGATTCACTGGGAGTTGCCAGGAGCAGCGTGCGCGAGGCCATCAAGATACTTGCGTATCTCGGTGTGCTTGAGAGCAAGCGCTCGGAAGGGACCTTCGTCTGCAACGGATATAAAGAGAGCATGATCGATCCTATGATCTACGGCATCATACTCAATCAGGATTCGTTCGACAACCTGATGGAACTCCGCGAGATGACAGAAGCCGGCATGATGAAGCTCGCTATAGACCATTATGATGAAGAGGAACTCAACGAGCTTGAGGAGCTTCTGGAAGAAATGAAGGAGGCGGTCGCATCAGACGATCCTGTCAACAGGTTCTTCGATGCAGATAACCGTTTCCATGACAAAATCGCTGAAATGGGAAAGAATCCGATGGCGGACAAGGTCAACAGGGTCGTGAAGACACTGACATATGCCATCAGATTCCGCACTGTATCCGAAATGATAAACGGAGGAAAGTCGGAAGAACTCATACATGCTCACAGACTGCTGCTTGACGCGATCAGGGAGGGTGATAAGCACAACCTGAGCAGCAAGGTCAGAGACAGCTACTTTGAGGAGGAGCTCTCCGGCAAGTGAGGGCTTAAATGAATACTGATATAAAGACTGTAGGCGTTCTGACCAGCGGCGGAGACGCGCCCGGGATGAATGCGGCTATCAGAGCTGTAGTCAGAAGAGGTATATTCAAGGGCTTCAATGTAAAAGGGATACGCAGAGGCTATCTCGGACTGCTGAACGAGGAATTCGTCGATATGGGAATGGATTCGGTCAGCAATATCCTTGAACGGGGAGGCACAATACTGGAGACTGAGAGATGCCTGGAGATGAAGCTCGATGAATATCAGCAGAAGGCTGCAGATATATGCCGGAAGCATGGGATCGACGCGCTTGTCGTGATCGGCGGAGACGGATCGTTCAGAGGAGCGCAGAGCCTTGCCCGCAAGGGCGTGAACGTGATAGGTATTCCCGGGACTATAGACGGTGATATCGGCTGCTCGGAGTATACCATCGGCTTCGATACCGCGGTCAACACCGCGATGAGAGCTATTGACAACATAAGGGATACAGCGTCCTCGCATGAAAGGTGCTGCCTTATAGAAGTAATGGGTCGCGACGCGGGATACATTGCACTCTGGAGCGGAATAGCTGCAGGTGCCGAGCAGGTGCTGATCCCTGAGACGTACGATGGCGACGAAAAGAGAGTAATGGAGAAAGTCGCCGCGCACAGGGCAACGGGAAAGAACAACAATATCCTCATAAATGCTGAGGGCGTCGGCCGCGCAGAGGAGATAGCCGGGAAGCTGGAGAAAGCCGGAGGCATCCGGGTACGCACTACGACTCTCAGTTATATACAGCGGGGAGGCAACCCGACCTGCCGGGACAGGGTATACGCATCGATCATGGGAGCCAAGGCTATCGACCTGCTGGCTGAAGGTGCAAGTAACCGTGTGGTCGTATACAGAAACGGTATCTTCACCGACTACGATATAGACGAGGCTCTGACCATGGAGTCTACTATGAAGGATACGGAAGAGTATATCATTGATATGCTTGAATCACTAACACGTTAATTAAACTGACTGGAGGACGGAAACAATGAAACTGGTTGTTGGAAGCGATCACGCAGCATATGAACTCAAGGAAGCAATCAAGGAAAAACTGATCAGTGAAGGCCATGAGGTGATCGATGTCGGATGCGACTCAACTGAGTCGGTGGATTATCCGAAGTACGGACATGCGGTAGGACGCGCTGTGGCGTCCGGCGAGGCCGAGCGCGGCATCGCCGTGTGCGGCTCCGGAATCGGCATCAGCATCGCCTGCAACAAGGTGCCTGGCATCAGAGCCGCACTCTGCACATCCGTAGAGATGGCGGAGATGTGCAGACGCCACAACAACGCAAATGTTGTCTGCATGGGCGCGCGCATGATCAGCCAGGAGCTTGCTTTCGATATCATCGACACTTGGATGACGACTGATTTTGAAGGCGGAAAGCACCTGCGCAGAATAAATGAGATTGAGGATCTTGATTTTTAGTATGCAGGCAGCGGTTGCGCTGCCTGTTTTCATCTTAATCTGAAATAAGGAGAGTAATATGAAGATCGTTGTACTGGATGGATACACTGAAAATCCCGGTGACATCAGCTGGGCTCCCCTGCAGGAACTGGGCGATGTAACCGTATATGACAGAACTGCTTACGAAGAATCACCGCTGATCGCTGAAAGGATAGGCGATGCTGAAGTAGCAGTCATCAACAAGACCCCGATAAGCAAGGAAACCATAGATAAGTGCCCTAACCTTAAGGCGATAGCCGTACTGGCAACCGGATACAATGTGGCAGATTACAAATATGCTGCTGAAAAGGGAATACCTGTGATGAATGTGCCTGTTTACGGCACTGACAATGTGAGCCAGTTTGCAGTAAGCTTGCTTATGGAGGTATGCTCTCATATCGGACATCACAGTGATTCCGTTCATGCAGGTGAATGGGCATCCAGCGTTGACTGGTGCTACTGGCACTACCCGATGATTGAGGTATCGGGAAAGACCGCCGGCATAATCGGCCTCGGCCGCATAGGCACCAATACCGCTAAGATACTCAAAGCCATGAACATGAACGTTCTTGCTTATGACCAGCATCAGCATGATGCCGGAAGGCAGGTCGCAGAATATGTTGAGCTGGATGAACTGCTGGGAAGATCAGATTTCATCTTCCTTCACTGCCCGCTCTTCCCTGAGACAGAGGGTATTATCAACAGGGATAATATTGCAAAGATGAAGGACGGCGTGATACTCATCAACAACAGCCGCGGACCTCTTGTCGTAGAGCAGGATCTTTACGATGCGCTTGAGAACGGCAAGATAGCAGCAGCTGCTGTAGATGTTGTTTCCACAGAGCCTATCCGCAAAGACAATGTTCTTCTCAAGGCAAAGAACTGCATTATTACGCCTCACATTTCATGGGCAACAAAAGAAGCGAGAGAACGTATCATGAATACGACGGCAGACAATATCAGGTCATTTATTGAAGGCGCACCTGTCAATGTTGTAAACATGTAGAACCAACATCCCGGGTTTCCCGGGATGTATTATTGAGAACCGGAATGGAGATATATAATGAAAAAGCCACTTATTGCTGTTACACTTGGGGACCCGGCAGGAATAGGACCGGAGATAGTTGTCAGAACAATAGCAGATAAAGCTGTATTTGAAGCAGCAGACTGCATAGTTATAGGCGATGCCGGAGCCGCCGGGCTGGCGGTAAAAGCAGTGGGAGCTGATCTGAAGATCAACTGTGTTGAGGACCCGGCTGACGGAGACTATGCGGAGGGCGTGCTCAACCTGATCGATCTCAAAAATATAGACATGGCTGAGTTCGAATACGGCAAAGTAAGTGCGATGTGCGGCAGGGCGGCGTACGAGTATATCGAAAAAGGCATTAAGCTGACAATGGAAGGCAAGGCGGACGCGATATCGACAGCACCTATCAACAAGGAGGCCATCCGCGCTGCCGGAGTAGACTTCATCGGTCATACCGAGATCTTCGCAGCGCTTACCAACACTCATGATCCGCTGACGATGTTCGAGACCAACGGGATGAGGATCTTTTTTCTGACCAGGCATGTATCGCTGCGCGATATGGTCGATATGATCACAAAGGAACGGATCATTGACTATGTCGAGAGATGTACAGAGGCTCTCGCAAGACTCGGCGTGACTGAGGGAACGATGGCAGTTGCCGGGCTCAACCCGCATTCCGGAGAGCATGGACTCTTTGGCTGGGAAGAAGTAAACGAGATCGCCCCTGCTGTGGCAGAACTCAGGGAAAGAGGCTATAATGTAGAAGGTCCTGTGTCAGCTGATTCAGTGTTTCATCTGGCAGCGCTCGGAAGATATAATTCCGTACTGTCGCTGTATCACGATCAGGGACACATCGCTGCAAAGACGCTCGACTTTGACCGCACCATAGCTATCACAAACAGCATGCCTATCCTTCGCACGTCCGTAGACCACGGAACGGCATTCGATATCGCCGGCAAAGGCATAGCAAGCGCGGTAAGCATGATAGAGTCAGTGAAACTTGCAGCTAAATACGCTCCGCATTTCACCAGATAAGAAATAAAGAAGGCTATTAGGGTAGAAGGTATGCTGCTGATCTTCAGCAAAGTGCTGGTAGTATTCATCTATATAGGCGTCGGTTTTATCGCTAACAGACTTAAAGTGCTTCCGGAGGAATCCGTGAAGCACTTTATCAGTCTTGTAATGGGAATAACCGTGCCGTGCCTGATGATAAGTTCCATAACAAGCCAGGACATCAATGGCAACATGTACAGGAACACGATACTCGTGCTGGTCCTGAGCGCCCTGTTATATTTTGTGGCTGCAGTTGTAACGACCTTCATATCCGACAGGATATTTACGGATAAGGATCAGCAGGACAGGAACGTTCTGGCATCTGCCATGACAGGATGCAACTCGGGATTCATGGGGCTTCCGATAGCCAGCGCTGTGTTCGGGGAACTGGTCTTTTATTACCTGGCCATACAGACGATAGTTAATAATACGTATCTGTTTGTAGGGAGCCTTTCACAGCTGCATCACAGGGAAAGCGAAAGCTCATCAAAGAGCCTGCCCGGTAAGCTGAAGCCTTTGGTAAATCCCACTTCTGCTGCTACAGTCTTTTCTGTCATGATGCTCTTCGCCGGACTCCATCTGCCGGAATACATCATGGACATAGTAGAACCGCTGGGAGACATAACGATACCCCTGTCGATGATACTGGTCGGCGTCCAGCTGGGAGGGACGGATTTCAAGAGGCTGCTGTCAGATAAAGACCTTCTTATCACCTCTGCGATAAAACTGGTAATGGTGCCGGCGATGGCTCTGCTTATACTGACACCTGTCCCGGTCGATCCGGTAGTCAAGCTTACCACTCTGCTTGCGATCTGCTTCCCGTCGGCGGTGATCGGCGTAGCCGTAGCAGCTCAGGAAAAGAAAAACCCTCAGCTCATGGCTGAAGCAGTAGCGGTCTCTACCCTGCTGTCTGTCATCACGCTGCCGGTATGGATCATGGTGATCAGCTATTTGTACTTATAGAGGCGGAAGGTTTGACAGAAAGAGCCTTAAAGTGATATATTTTGAGCGTCGCGAATGGACTGAAAAGTCAAGACTTCGGCTCTGCAGCGTGACTGCGGAGCCGTTTAAATAAGCAAAAGAATTCAAGGAGAAAAACGATGAAGAACCTTATTCCTGACAATGTCAGTGAGCACACCAATGTGTATGACGTACTCGTCGAGAGAGGACTGGTAGAGCAGTCCACAAATCCTGAAGCTCTCAGAGAGCTCCTCGGAAAAGAAAAGATCAAATTCTATATCGGATTCGACCCGACAGCAGACTGCCTGCATGTCGGACACTTCATTCCGGTAATCACGATGATGTACATGCAGAAGTACGGTCATACGCCTGTGTTCCTGCTCGGCGGCGGCACCGGCGAGATCGGCGATCCGTCCGGCAGATCGGACATGCGTCAGGTCATGACAATAAATACGATCGATGAGAACTGCAGACAGTTCAAGAAGCTCTTCGACAAGTTCATCGACTTCGATGACGAGTGGAAGTATGAGGGCAACGAGGGCGTGTACCACCCTGGCCACCAGAACAGGGAGCCTAAGCCGGGCTACGCTGTAAGCGTAAATAACGCTGAGTGGATCAGACCTTGCAAGTTCACCGAGTTCGCAAGAGAGATCGGTACACACTTCAACGTCAACACCATGCTCAGAGCTGACTGCTTCAAATCGAGAATGGAAAGAGACACGGGACTCTCCTTCTTCGAGTTCTCATACATGCTGCTCCAGGCTTACGACTTCTACGTTATGGCACGTGACTTCGACCTTAAGGCGCAGTTCGGCGGAAATGACCAGTGGTCCAACATCATCGCCGGTGTAGACCTCACAAGAAAGGCCTGCGGCAAGGAAGTATACGGACTCACAGTCAGCCTGCTGACAACAAGCGAAGGCAAAAAGATGGGCAAGACAGCTAAGGGCGCGCTCTGGCTCGACGAGAGAAAATGCCCTGTATACGACTTCTTCCAGTACTGGAGAAACGTTGCGGACGCAGATGTCAACAAGTGCCTGCGCATGCTGACGTTCCTGCCTATGGACGAGGTCAACAGACTGTCCGCTCTTGAAGGCGCTGAGATCAACAAGGCTAAGGAAGTCCTCGCATTCGAGGTCACCAAGCTGGTACACGGCGAAGAGAAAGCACAGAAGGCACTCGAAGCAAGCCGTGCGGTATTCGCAGGCGGCGGAGTCTCCGATGACATGCCTACAAAGTCATTCGAAGCTTCCCTCTTTGCAGGCGAAGGAATGGGACTTGCAGCCCTCCTTAAGGAAGCGGGCCTTGAGCCATCGACATCCGAGGCTTACAGAACCATCCAGGGCGGCGGCGCAAGGATCAACGGCCAGCAGATCACCGACAAGAGATATTCAGTCACAGAAGCTGACTTCAAGGACGGCGAGCTCATCCTCCAGAAGGGCAAAAAGAAGTTCATGAAGATCACGCTCGGTTAATCCGGCAGATAATATAAGGGAGCAGGTAAAAGCCTGCTCCCGTTTTGTATGGATCGTTTTGGTTGAAATCAACCTGTCCGTCAGAGAATATCTGCGATCTTCCTGAAGTCGATCACGCACTTTCCATCAGACATGCGTACAGGTATCTTATCTCGGATGTCTGGTGGCTCCGCAGAAGACTTTCTGCACCGTGCTCAGCGGTACACCACTCTTCTCCGCGATCATTGCATTTGTGTAACCCAGTTCTTTCTTGCGCTCTTCCAGCTGTCTGATGCTCATCATATCCATTCATCGCCTTTTTTATTAATTGCGGCTTTCCGTTGCAGAACGATCCCCTTGCCTGATATCCAAATTATGCAATCAAATGGCAATATTATAAAGAGGAAAAATCCGCATAAAATACCAAATATTAGCTAAATATGCGGAAACTTGCTATGTGACTTGCTGTTTGATGTACAATTAATCGGAAGCATATGAGCTCATGGAGGCGGGTTTGAACAACACCAAATTCACAATGAATGCGTTACTTGTAATAGTGACCGTATTTCTTTGCAACAGGGCTGCTATTTACTGTGGAATATATGACATGGGCCAGCATGCCTTCATTATTACCGACTATCTGGCGATACACGTCATACCTGTAAGATCCAGCTTCGCGTTTGGGATACCGGCAGAGGTAATTGGGCTTGCGGAGCGATATGCCTGTACCTGATGATCCGCGACCTCAAGGCCGTGATCTCCCGTGAACACAAAACTGCGAGATGAAGAGGATCTTTCTGCATTTGACAATCAGCGAATTTTAAGAAGTGCGAAAAAGGAGTTTTAAAAAATTTTCTAAAAAAGAACCGCTTTTCTGCACGATTTTTAGAAAAATGCGAACGATTTCGGATATACATTAATATACATTGTGCGATGCTGCTATGGAGATGAATTGAGTTGACCGATAATGTTTGAATAATCTTAGCCAGACTACAAAAATAATGAAATATTATCACGGTGATAGAAGATTCCAGGAATAATCATGTAATCTTTCTAAAAAGGGAACAAAAAATAAGCATTTTTTAGAAAAAAATTAAAAAGTCTTTTCGACATAATGATCAAAGGATAAAAACCTGTATGCTTAGTTGTATGCGTGAATAATTATACATAACATAAAATTTGACCCGATCCTAGAAAAATAAACGCTAAACCGGTAAGCGCAATCCGGAGATAAAGAGAAGATTCGAAATGAATAGATGAAATAAAGAGATGATAAAGTAAAGAATACTTAGGAGCAAGTGAGGGATGAAATATAAGGAACTAATAATAAAAGCAAAACGCAATGAATCAGAGACGGTGCAGGCCGTGCTTCTGGAAGCAGGTTTTGACTCCATGCAGATCGATGATCCGATGGATGCGGTCGATATAACGGAGCATCAGGACCTGTACAAGTACGACTATATAAATGAGGAGATCTCACAGAAGGCAAACGAAGCCGAAACGGGAGCCGGCGCAGTTGTGATCACACTCTACTTTGCGGACGATGAAGAGGGACAAAGCCGTCTTGCAGAAGCGGAAAAGCTTCTTTCAGGAATGCTGGGTGTTTCTTTCAGGACTGAGGTGACAGGTGACGACAGCGAATGGCTTTACAAATGGCAGGAACACTTCAAGCCTTCAAAGGTAGGTGAGCGCATTGTTGTGAAGCCTGGCTGGGAGGACTACGAGTCTGCAGAGGGCGAGCTCGTGATCGAGATGGATCCCGGCATGGCGTTTGGAAGCGGCCTTCATGAAACGACGTCCATGTGCATAAAGGTTCTCGAAAAAGATCTCGGCGGAGCTTACGATCCTTCGCGTTATCCAATAAAGGTGCTCGATGTCGGTACCGGGACCGGAATACTCGCCATGGCGGCAGTGCTTCTCGGAGCGGATGAAGCTCTCGGCATAGACATAGACGATGAGGCAGTGCGTGTAGCAAACGAGAATATCGCAAAGAACGGACTCGAGGGAAGGATAAGCATCAAAAGAGGCAACCTGATGGACGGCATCGACTATGATCCGGACATTATAGTTGCAAATCTCATGGCTGATCTTGTAGTGATGCTCTCCCCTGCCGCTGCAGCACAGCTCAGGCCGGGCGGTTTATACATCACATCCGGGATATTGGATATAAAGGAAGAAATCGTAAAAAAAGCCATAGAAGATGCGGGCTTTGATATAATAGAGGTGCTGGCGGACGGAGAATGGCGCGCAATAGCAGCGTCAAGGAGGTAAGGAAAGATGAAGGTAAAATCGACTCCCGGACCGCTCCTGGCTCCCCTGCCATCGGTGATGGTGAGCTGCGGAACCATGGAGGAATCAAACATCCTGACAATAGCCTGGACGGGAATAATCAACTCGAATCCTCCGATGACATACATTTCAGTGCAGCCTAAGCGCTATTCTCACGATATAATTGAGAAGAGCGGCGAATTCGTGATCAATCTGGTGCCGGCCGGGCTGGCAAAGGCCATGGACTTCTGCGGAGTGCGCTCCGGCCGCGATGTCGATAAATTCGAGGCGCAGGGACTCACACGCGAAGAGGCTGACACGGTATCGGCTCCTCTCATCGCGGAATCCCCGGTAAACATAGAGTGCAGGGTGAAAGATATAGTAAGGATGCCTTCGCACGATATGTTCATGGCGGAGATAACAGCCGTGCATGTGGATGAAAAATATGTGGACGAAAAAGGCGCCTATGACTTCGGATCAATGGACCTTGTGGCGTTCAATCACGGAAAGTATTACAGGCTTAAGGCTGAGGAGCTCGGCTTCTTCGGATTCAGTGTAATGAAACCGAAAACAGCGAAACGCAAAGCGGCAGAAAAATCCCGTCGCAAAAGATAATAAACAATGGAGGGACTTGTTATGGTAAAGGAAGTATGCATGGAAAAGATGCTCAGCGATGCGACTGAGAATTTCACAACGGGTTTCATGTGCTCAGAGTCGGTGCTCGAGGTGCTCAACAGACATTATGAGCTTGGCATAGGCGAGGAAGCTATCGCCCTGTCGACAGGATTCCCTTACGGATTCGGCGACGGCGGAAATGTCTGCGGAGCTGTTGCGGGCGCAACGATGTGCCTGGGCAAGGTATTCGGCAGAACGGTCAAGGGCGACCCGGCATTTAAAAAGTGCATCGATCTCGTAAGAGAGCTCAATGATGATGTAGCTAAGGAATACGTCAGCAGCATATGCCCTGAGCTGATCGCGAATTATGAATTTACGGATCCTAAGCGCAAGATCTACTGCACAGGAATCGTTCACGCATGCATCAGATCCTTCGCGAAGATAATGGAACGCGAGTGCGGTGTCGTAATAAAATAACTAAAGCCCAATGATTGGATCAGGACTGATCAGCGTTATCATACCGGTTTTCAACGTCAGGCCTTATCTTACCAAGGCGCTTGAAAGCGTTATCCGCCAGACTTACAGTCATCTTGAGATCATCGTAGTCGATGATGGTTCTACCGACGGGTCTGGCGATATTTGTGATGAATTCGCAGCGCGCGATGAGCGTATAAAAGTGATCCATCAGGAAAACCGGGGGCTCAGCAACGCCCGAAACACCGGGCTCAACATTATGAATGGGGAAGCAGTAGCTTTTCTTGACCCGGATGATTCATACCATTTTGATTTCTTAAAAACTATGGTTGAAGCGATGGAACGTGCGAATGCGGATATAGCAGTCTGCAGATACATCGTGGATGACGAAGATGCATCAACCAGAAACATCCGTAAAGAGAAGGTATACCCTGCGGGCAAAGCCGGTGCATATGGACGCACAGAGGTCTTGCAGGCGCTTGCCTGCGGAAATATCAACGTAAGTGTATGGAACAAGCTTTACCGCAGCAGACTGTGGGATAATATCCGCTTCCCTGAAGGGCACAATTATGAGGATATGGATATAATGTTCAGTATATTCGACAGATGCAGCACTGCCACAGTCCTGGACCAGCCGCTGTATTATCACCTGAGACGCCCGGGCAGTATCACTCATAGCCTGACAGAGACAAACCTGAGAGATGTCAACAGGGCAAGGCACCATTTTGAAGAGTATGTCAGTGACAATACCCCAGTAGTATTCTCTTATGAGCAGCTGAGAAGGATTCGTCAGGGAACGCTTAGCGGGATGATGATCAATTATGTCAGATACAGCGGAAAAAAGGGTAAGCTTAGCAGAAACTCCCTTGACAGCTTCAGAACGCAGATAATCGAAACGGGCAAAGAGATTGGGTTCAGATCCATGGATCTCCGCAGAAAAGCAGCGTATCTTATGATACTTAGATGCCCGAATCTGCTTAAAATAGCATACCCGGCATACCACGCTGTCAGAATGCTGATTTATGAAGCAACAGGCAGATGACGGGCAGATACATGGAGAGATCAGAGTGACTGAAAGGACCGGCTCCGGACGTACAGCCAATGTAAAAAGAAATATCGCGTATGGCATGATGCAGGTCATCGTTTCCATACTTTTACCGTTCATAGTAAGGACACTCCTCATATACCGCTGGGGAGCTGAGTATCTGGGCATGAACGGTCTTTTTACATCCATTTTAAGTGTTCTCTCGCTGATGGAGCTTGGTTTTGGAACCGCTGTAGTGTACAGCCTGTACAAACCGGCTGCTGTAAATGATACGGATACCATCTGCGCCTATCTTGGGTACTTCCGCAGGATATACCGCTTCGTCGGCATAGCTGTGCTGGCCGTAGGCCTTGCACTGATCCCGTTTCTCGGAAACCTTGTCAGGGACCCTGAACTGCCGGGAGGCATGAGCCTGACTCTTACATATCTGATTTTTCTGTCAGACTCGGTCATCAGTTACCTTCTTTATGGATACATGACGGCGATACCAACGGCTTTCCAGCGCAGGGACGTGCTCAGCCGCATAGATATGTTCGCTGCAGTACTCAAGTGCGCGGTTCAGTCGATGATTCTTCTTTCGACCCGGAATTTTTATTTCTACCTTATTTCGATGCCTGTCATCACTGTTGTCCGCAACCTGGTCACGGCGCGCGTTGTCACAAAACTGTATCCCGGCATTACCTGCAGAGGCGGTCTCGATACCGGGCAGAAGAGCGAACTATATAGAAAAGTGTACGGCATCCTCATCAACAAGCTGACCAATGTCTCAAGGAACAGCATAGACAGCCTGTGTATATCTGCTTTCCTGGGGCTGGCCGTAACGGGAATGTACAACAATTACTATTTCGTGATGACCGGAGTCGTATCATTCAGCGCAGTAATCTGCGGATCGATGATGCCGAGTGTGGGCAACAGTATCGCTCTGGAATCCAGGAGCAAAAACTACAATGACATGAGGCTGTTCGATTTTATTTATATGGCTGCAGCCGGTTGGGCTGTAACCTGCATGCTTTGTCTTTACCAGCCGTTCATTGCAGTCTGGGCCGGCAAGAGCATGATGCTTGGCGCGCCTGTAGCGATCGGACTGTGTGCATACTTCTACATCCTTAAAACAGGAGACATCCGGTGGGTATATCATGAAGGCGCCGGTCTCTGGTGGGAGTGCCGGTTTATCATGATAGGAGAAGCTGCCGCCAATGTTGTGCTGAACATATTATTTTGCAGGATCTGGGGCGTTGCAGGAATAGTACTGGCGACAGTGCTGTCGGTGTTTGTGACTAACTGCCTGCTGTGCCCTGCGCTGCTTTTCAGACTGTATTTCAGGAACGGCAGACTGCGCGAATACTGGATGGATCACATTTATTACACGCTTACAGCTTTGCTGACCGCTGCCTGCAGCCGGTTTATCTGTAATATGTTATTACCTGAAAGCATGGCCATGAACAGCGGGATCGTCAAAGGCATCGTCTGTCTGGCAGGAAGGCTGGTCATATGCAGCCTCATTGCAGCTGCGCTGTTTTGGGCGATATGGCATAAAACCGAAAGATATAACAGGGCGGTTAAGTGGCTGCTGCCCGAAAAGCATTGAAAAATGCGTGAAAAGTGTTTACAATTGAACCGTAAGTATGACTTTATTTCTTGTGTTTGCCGGAAGGCAAGGAGGATATAAACCATGGATATGGAAACCATTATGAAGATGATGCTTCAGAGCGGAGCTCTTGATCAGGTAAGCGGAATGCTCGGCGTTGACGGCAAGAGCGCAGAGTCGGCAATCGAGTACGTTATGCCTATGCTTCTGCAGGGAATGCAGGGCCAGATGAAGAACGAGGAAACCAAGTACGGATTCATGCAGGCTCTGAATGATCACAGCAAGCAGGATACAAGAGACCTCAGAAAAGCTGTAAAGGATGCTGACGTAGATGACGGCGCCAAGATCGTAAAACATCTCCTCGGAGCACAGGAGGAAGAAGTTGCTGCAAAGGCTACCAAGAAGAGCGGACTTGATACCAAGACCATCCTCAAGATCATGGCTATCCTTGCACCGATCCTGATGTCCAAGATGGGTCAGACTGCAAAGACAGAGACAGCAAGAAGCAGCTCCGGTGATATGATGAAGGTCGTTGGCGGACTCCTTGACGGAGTTGATGCTAAGGACGTTGTTAACATCCTCGGAATGCTGATGAAGTAAGTTCTTTTATATAATGATTTGAATGAAGGCCGACACACGCAGTGCCGGCCTTTGTTTCTGAGACTGTTGAGATAGAATCGTATTGTTGGTAGAATTCAGTTATGGATCAGGACAGAAGAGATGCCGCCGCATGGGCGAAGGAATGGTATATAAGGCAGAGGAACCGCAGAGTACTGATAGTGCTGGGGGTTCTTGCTGCGATTGCTTTGATCGGATATCTGGTTAATTTCACGATCGTGCATGTCGAGAGAACTACCTTCAAGTCTGTTGAGGACATGCGCAAGGCAATGCAGGGCAGATACGCCATAGAGCGTGACTACGAGGACATAGTCATAGAAGGTGACGAGATCACCCTCACCTATCTTGCTTTTACGCATTACAACAGGGACTACGCCGAGCGGTACGGATATAACTATGATGAGCAAGACTCGGTATACGAGGACCACATTGTCAAATGGGACTACAGAAACGGTGTCATAAAGACGCAGTGGATGGGCGACATGATCGTCGACAAGGATGGCAATATAAGACGCGGAGATAACTACTACGGGACTTTCTTTAAGACAGACAAGCCGCGTCCGGATCCGATCGATCCTTCCACACTGAAAACTCCGGAGGGAAGCATAAACGCAGATATCTCCGCTGAGGAGGAGGAAGCGTTTGAGGAGCGGGAAGAGAGCCTTGAGTCGACTGAAGATGCGGCGGAAGATGCCCCGGAAGATGTGGTAACAGAAGGTGAAGACGATGTGCAGGCTTAGAGTCATCAGAACCGACTGCACCGATCCGTATGTGAATCTGACCGCTGAGGAATACCTGACTATGACCGCCGAAGACGGCGTTATGACGATGTTTCTCTGGCAGAATGCGCATACGGTCGTCATAGGCAAAAACCAGAACCCGTGGAGGGAGTGCAACGTTGAGGCTATAAAGCGTGACGGCATTTATCTCGCACGCCGCATGTCGGGCGGAGGCGCGGTCTATCACGATCTGGGCAATCTCAATTTCACTTTCATCGCAAAGGACGGACTTTTCGACATAGAAAGACAAACGGATGTGATCCTCCTGGCCTGCAGACTTCTTGGCATCAATGCGGTCAAGACGGGCAGGAACGATCTCACAGTCACGGGCAGAAAGTTCTCGGGCCATGCGTACTTTTCGTCACACGGCTTCAACTACCATCACGGCACCATCATGATGGACGTGAAGGGAGATGACCTTTCGAAGTATCTTAACGTTTCGGCGGCCAAGCTGAAATCAAAAGGCGTGGAGTCCGTAAGATCCAGAGTGACTAATCTCAGAGAACATGTGGACGGTGTTCTGGGAAGCGCAGATACAAAAGATCTCATACTCGCAATGCAGGATGCAATGGTAAGAGCAGCATCGAGAGAATACGGATGCGAAGCGGTGAATGAAGAGCTTCCGCAGATCCCGCAGCCACTGCTCGACAAATACGCGTCCGAAGAGTGGAGGCTCGGAACCAAAATACCGTTCACAAAAGAAATAGAGCACAGATTCGAATGGGGCGGAGTCGAGATACAGCTCGAGATGAAGGGCGAATACATCAGGGACTGCCGTATCTATTCCGACGCGCTCGAGACGGAGGTTTTCGATGTTGTCGAAGACCTTATCAAAGACTGCAGATATGACGCCGGAGACATAAGCGGGCTGAGCGCCCGGCTGCCAGAAGGCACATCTGCGACAGCACATGAGATATTGGGGCTTGTAGCAAAGTCAATCTAATACATCAAATATAACTACAGAAAGGAATTTCGAAATGAGCGAATTCAATTATGATCTCCTGATCATCGGAGCTGGCCCTGGCGGCTATGAGGCAGCGTTCTATGCAGCAGAACTCGGCATGAAAGTTGCGATCGCAGAGAAAGACCGCGTAGGCGGCACATGCCTCAACAGAGGCTGCATCCCTACAAAGGCACTCATGCATTCGTCAGACGTCTACAGAGATGCCGCACATGGTGCTGAAGTAGGCGTTGAGTGTGAAGGACTGCACGCTAACCGCGCAAGGATCGGCGAGCGCAAGGACGAGGTCCTCGACACACTGAGAAACGGTATCACAGGACTGATCAAGAAGAAAAAGATAGATCTTCTTGAGGGCGAGGCAAAGGTGGTCGCTCCTCATCGCGTTGTGATCAACGGTGAAGAGTACACTGCTGAAAACATCATGGTAGCAACAGGTTCGAAGCCATTCATGCCTCCTATCCCTGGCTATGATCTGCCGGGAGTCGTCGACAGTACAGAGCTGCTCGACATGGGCGCAGAAGAGATCCCTGAATTCGTCATCATCGGCGGCGGAGTCATCGGCATCGAGTTCGCTACGATCTACGCAGACCTCGGCGATCACGTCACAGTCATCGAGGGAATGGACAGACTGCTCCCGATCATCGACAAGGAGATCGGCCGCAGCATCAAGATGACCCTCGAGAAGAAGGGCGTCGACGTGCACGTTGCCTCCCCTGTTCAGAAGATCGAGAAGGACGGAGACAAGCTGGTCGTAACGCTTAAGAACAAGAAGGGCGAAGAAGTCCAGGTAAAGGCAGACAAGGTGCTTATGTGCGTAGGCAGGAGACCTAACACAGCAGGAGTATTCAGTGATGAACTGCTCAAGGAGTATCCTGACCTCGAGGACGGCAAGGGCTTCATCAAGGTAGATGAAAAGTATGAGACTCCTGTAAAGAGTGTATACGCCATCGGCGACTGCATCGGAGGCATCCAGCTGGCTCACACCGCATCCGCAGAGGGACGCAATGCAGTGGCACTGATCAACGGCTGCCAGGCTACCATCAACATGGGTACAGTTCCTAGCTGCATCTACACAGACCCTGAGATCGCAGTAGTAGGAATGACTGCAGACGAAGCAAAGGAAGCAGGCATCGAAGTCATAACAAAGAAATACCCGATGTCCGCAAACGGCAAGACCATCATCGCAGGACTCGACAGAGGCTTCGTAAAGCTGGTTGCAAGAGCTGACGATCACGTGATCATAGGTGCTCACCTGCTCTGCGGCAGAGCTTCCGACCTCATCGGCGAGCTGGCAGTAGCTATCGGACGTGAGATGATGCTCGAGGAAGTCGCGAACATCATTCATCCGCATCCATCATTCGCAGAAGCCATCATGGAGGCTGCAAGACTGTAATTTGATAATAAAGAGGGCTTTTATATACTCCGTCAGGTACGCTCTCGCTGTTATCGAAGGAGCTTGCCGACGTAGATCAATGCTTTCTACATTACGGCAATGCCGTGATGAAAGAGAAAGCATTTCATTCGCACGCAGCGGTACTAAGCTCTGACTTCGCTGACGCTTGTCAATCGCTAAGTGCCGGCGTGCTCGAGTCACCTGTCGAAGATATAAAAGCCCTCTTTTTAGTGCAAAAAAAGACCTGCATTTGTGCAGGCCTTTTTTGTTGATCTGATTATTCGAAGTCGAAACGCAGATGTGGCTCTCTTGCTGCCTTGGTGTCGTCGAGTCTCAGTACCGGTGTGGTCTGCGGCGCCATCTGTACGCTCTCAGGAGCATTGAAGATGCGGTCGTAGATCTCGCGGAATGCTGTGATAGCCTCGTCGAGGGTCTCCTTCGTCTCTGTCTCTGTAGGCTCGATCATGAGGGCCTCGTGGACGATCAGAGGGAAGTAGATTGTAGGCGGATGGATGCCGTAGTCGAGGAGTGCCTTGGCTACGTCCAGAGCCGAAACGTGAGTCTTTCTGTATATCGGATCGAGGCCGATTACAAACTCGTGCATGCAGGTCGTATCGAATGCGATCGGATAGATATCTTTCAGCTTCTCCTGCATGTAGTTAGCGTTCAGTACAGCGTTCTGAGCAAGAGTGTAAACCTCTTTGCCGATGGTCAGCAGGTATGTGTAAGCCTTGACCATTACGAGGAAGTTGCCGTAGAAGCCTGTCAGGTTGCCGATGGACTTCTCAGCTCTCTCGTAGTTCTCGCCGTCCTTGCATACGAGGCCAGGTGCGAATGGCGCCAGGAAATCCTTGTATGCGCATGGGCCGCTGCCAGGACCGCCGCCGCCGTGAGGTGTCGAGAATGTCTTGTGCAGGTTCATGTGGATTACGTCGAATCCGATGTCTGCAGGACGTACGATACCGATTACAGCGTTGAGGTTAGCTCCGTCATAGTAGCAGAGTCCGCCTGCCTCATGGACGAGTTTTGTGATCTCCATGATGTTAGGGTCGAAGAGACCAACTGTGTTAGGGTTGGTCAGCATCAGACCTGCAGTCTTAGGACCGAGGTGAGCCTTGAGGTCGTCGATATCTACTGTGCCGTTCTCGTTCGACTTGATGACGATGGTCTTGTAGCCTGCCATTGTTGCCGAAGCAGGGTTTGTGCCGTGAGCAGCATCAGGTACGATGATCTCGTTACGCTCTGTGTCGCCTCTGTCTGTGTGGTAAGCCTTGATCAGGAGAAGTCCGGTGAACTCACCGTGAGCTCCGGCTGCCGGCTGGAATGTGACTCCTGCCATGCCTGTGATCTCGCAGAGGAATTTCTCAAGTTCTGCAATCAGCTCGTGAGCGCCCTGTACAGTATGTGCAGGCTGCAGCGGATGCAGTTTGGCGAATCCAGGAAGAGCCGCCATCTTCTCGTTGATTCTAGGGTTGTGCTTCATTGTGCAGGAGCCGAGAGGATAGAATCCGTCATTGACTCCGTGAGCTCTCTTAGCAAGAGCTGTGTAGTGTCTTCCCATCTCGTTTTCGGAGATTTCAGGGAGATGTGCCTTCTTCTCACGAAGCGGAGCTGCAGGCAGCTTCACAGGAACATCGCATGCAGGGAAGATATCTTGTCCTCTACCAGGAATGCTCTTCTCGAATATTAATTTCATCTTAGAACACCTCCTTTGCGATAGCTATGACTTCATCGATATCTTCTTTGCTGTTCAGCTCTGTGCAGCACCACAGGATGCAGTCGGTGTCGCAGCCGGCGTCACAGCAGCCGCAGCAGAGCTTGAGTCCGCCGAGGATGCCCTTCTCTTCGAGAGCTGCGAGCAGCTTGTCGGCATCAGGGCATGTCGTTGCGAATTCGTTCCAGAACTCACCCTTGAAGCATTTCTTCATGCCGATCTTTTCGAGCTCATCAGCCATGTAGTGAGCCTTGGACGAGCAGAGTGCTGCAACATCCTCGAATCCCTTAGGGCCGATCGTTGAGAGATAGATGCCTGCTCTGAGTGCACACCATGCTTCGTTGGAGCAGATGTTGGAGCTGGCCTTTTCGCGGCGGATGTGCTGCTCTCTGGCCTGGATGGTCAGAACGAAGCCTCTGTCGCCTCTTGTATCTACAGTTTCACCGATGAGTCTGCCAGGGATCGCACGCATATTCTCCTGCTTTGTCGACAGGAATCCGAGGTACGGTCCGCCGAACTCGAGTCCGAGTCCGAGAGGCTGTCCTTCACCTACTGCGATGTCTGCTCCGACCTCGCCAGGGCTCTTCAGAGCGCCGAGTGCGAGCGGCTGGCAGTACATGATGAACTTAGCGCCACCGTCATGGGTGATCTTGCAGAGCTCTTCAGCGTCTTCTACGATACCGTAGAAGTTTGGATACTGCATCAGGAAGCAAGCTGCTTCTTTGTCATCAGCAAGAGCCTTTGCGAGAGCTTCTTTATCAGTTTCGCCGTCCTTTGTAGGGATGACAACTACCTTGCTTCCTCTTCCGAATGAATATGTGTTGATTACTGTAAGGATCCTCTCATCGAGAGCACCGGATACATAGAATGTGCTGTGTCTTCTGTCTTTGCACATCCAGCATGCTTCTGCTGCAGCGGAAGCGCCGTCGTACATCGAAGCATTGGCGATATCCATGCCTGTGATCTCAGCGATCATTGTCTGATATTCAAAGATCGACTGGAGGATGCCCTGGCTGATCTCAGCCTGATATGGTGTATACGCCGTAACAAATTCTTCTTTGTTGGCGATCGCGTCAACGGCAGACGGTACATAGTGGTTGTACGAGCCGGCTCCGCGGAAGATCGAACGGAATATGGTGTTCTTTGCTGCGAGTCCCTCTACCTTGCGGGCTACTTCGATCTCGCTCATTCCATCAGGAAGATTGAGTTCGCCCTTTACCTTGGCTGCATCAGGAATCACTTTAAAGAGGTCATCGAAATCCTTATATCCGATCTCGTTGAGCATTTTCAGTTGCTCTTCCTTGGTGTTAGGAATAAAAGTGCCCAATTTAGTTCCTCCTTATAAAATTGTCAAATACGTCTTTTGATGAGGGATTATCCTCTGTACTCGTCGTACTCTTCAGCAGTCATGAAGTCCTCACAAGCGCTGATGCTGCCAACCTTGATGAACCATGAACCATAAGGATCGTTGTTTATCAGAGCTGCATCATCGAGGAGGTCCTCGTTGATCTCAAGAACAACGCCGGAAACTGGCGAGAATACGTCAGCTACAGCTTTTACGGACTCAACATCGCCGAAAGGCTCGCCGGCAACTACCTCATCATCTACCTCTGGGAGGTTAACGAATACGAGGTCGCCGAGCTCGCTCTGAGCATAATCTGTGATTCCTACGTAAGCTTCGTCTCCTTCGAAACGAACCCATTCATCATCCTTTGTGTACTTAAGTTCTTTTGGATCGATCATCGTTCTAATCTCCTTTGTTATATAAGTTGGAATTTAATGATATCGGTTTATCTTATCCGCATACGCGGAAGACTAACAACTGTATAGGGTTATTTAGCTCTCTTGTAGAATGGGAGACCTACCATCTCGCAGTCTACCATACGGCCTCTAACGTCTACCTGGCAAGGTGCGCCGATCTCGCGGGCTTCTGATTTAACGATAGCCATTGCGAACGAGCTGCCAAGGTAAGGCAGGAATGTACCTGATGTGGTGTACCCTACGATTTCGCCGTCTCTGTAAACATCGAGATGCTCTCTGAGGATGCCGCGGCCTGTGACCTTGAGGCCTACTCTTCTCTCCTTGAGCGGCTGATCTGCTTCGAGAGCAGCCTTGCCGATAAAGTCAGGCTTGTTCATCTTTACTGCGAAGCCGAGACCTGCTGTTCTTGGGCTGATCTTATCATTGAGCTCATGTCCGTAGAGCGGCATTGCAGCTTCCATTCTCAGAGTATCTCTTGCGCCGAGTGCGCATGGGATGAGGCCGTCATCCTTGCCTGCTGCAATCAGAGCTTCCCATACATCAGGAGCCTTGTCTGCCGGCATGTAGATCTCGAATCCATCCTCGCCTGTGTAGCCTGTGCGGGAGATCATTACAGGAATGCCCTGGAAGTCTCCGTCGAAGATGCATGTGTAGTAGCCCGCAGGGATGTATTTCTCATCGACAACTTTCTTCAGAATTTTCTCTGCGTTTGGACCCTGAAGAGCAACCTGGCCGTACTGGTCGCTTACATTTGTGAGCTCTACGCCGTCGATCTTGTGATCGCACATCCATGCGAAGTCCTTATCCGTGTTAGCTGCGTTGACTACTACGAAGTAATCGTTCTCTCCCTTCATATATACAATGAGGTCATCGACGGTGCCGCCGTTTTCATTGCACATTGGGGAATATCTTGCGAATCCCGGCTGAAGGTCTGTGTAATCGTTTGTCAGGAGCAGGTTGAGGAAGTCCTTTGCCTTTTCACCCTGAACGAGAACTTCGCCCATGTGGGAAACGTCGAACAATCCGCACTGAGTTCTGACTGCCATGTGCTCTGCTTTGACACCTGATCCGTACTGTACAGGAAGAAGGAAGCCGCCGAATTCGACTATCTTGCCGCCGTACTTAAGATGGGTATCATAGAGCGGGGTTTTCTTTTCCATCGCTATATACCTCCGTGAATATATTTTTTTAGTGCAAACCAACACGCCCTTTTTGGCATGAGGGCCCACTTTTCTAACGTATCTTAATAATAGCACCACTGCAAAGACGCGTCAAATAATTTGCATTACCCCAAAGCCTTGCAAATACTGCAATTCAATGTATTTTCTTGCACAAAAAAGAAACAATTTTTTGTCCGATATCACAAAACAAAAGGGATCATTGACATATAAAAAATACAAATACTTGTGCAGGCTTACTGATGATCCGCATGAATCGGCTGACCTTATGCTTACATCAGCTTTTTTATGTGGTAAAATAGGCGCATGAATACTATTGAATGGTGGATGATAGACGGAGCCGTAGGCCTGATCGTTCTTGTAGCGGTGCTGAGAGGCGCCATAAAAGGCATAGGCGATACGATCCTCAAAATTATTTGCATAATAGGCGGCATAGGTCTCGGGGTGTACTTCAAGGACACGCTGAAAGATTATTTAATGACTACCAAGCTCGAGAAGACCATGCACAGCCGTATTTTTGTGCTGATCCGCGGCGACGAGGCCGCAGCAGACCCCTCGACAGGAGAAGGAGTCAATTCTTTCTTCGGATCGATAATATCGCCTGACGGGACCGGAGAAGGCGTCATTTCAAAATCGCTTGGAGGCATATTCAGCGATGCAGCCGACAAGGCTGCGGATGCTGCAGCTGAACGGCTGACAGAGATAGCGATGGGCGTAATAGCTTTTGCTCTCATAATCCTGGCGGTCAGTATAGTGATGTTTGCTCTGAGACTGATCATAAGGAGCCTTCGCGATACTTCGATAGTCATAGGCTTTGCCGACAGGGTGCTCGGCATGGTGCTCGGGCTCGTAAGAGGCCTGATGCTCGCATGGATCGCAGTAGCCCTTCTAATACCGGTAACTACACTTGTTTCACCTGAACATGTCCCTGCTATGATGCAGGCTCTTCAGCTGTCCACGGCGGCAAAAGTACTGTACGACGTGAACCCGTTCTTTTATGTGATCAAATACGCATTTATCTGATGCGGTTTTGCTGATATTTCATTGAAATTTCAAAAGGATCTGTGATACAATATTTCGGCTATGGTTTTTGACGAAATTATATGCGCAAGCGATGACGAAAGATTCATGCTCGAGGCGCTGAAAGAAGCAGCCCTCGCCGCCGAAGAGGGCGAAGTGCCCGTCGGCGCCGTTGTTGTGAACGACGGGCAGATCATCGCGCGGGCGCATAACATGGTGGAGACCGCGCACAGATCATCCGCGCATGCGGAGATGATCGCCCTCGAGGCAGCTGAAGCTGCGCTGGGTGCAAAGTGGCTTCCCGGAGCAACCATGTACGTTACGCTTGAGCCCTGCAGCATGTGCTCCGGCGCAATGGTCCTCGCGAGAATGGCGAGGCTGGTGATCGGCACGGACGACCCCAAGACAGGTGCATGCGGGTCTCTGTACAACATAGCAAATGATGAAAGGCTTAATCACAGCATAGAAATAACTAGAGGCGTGCTGGCCGGAGAGTGTTCGGCGATCCTGAAGGACTTCTTCAGAAGAAGGCGCGCATAACGGAGGATCAATTAATGAAGAAAGTAAGTCTGATCGCAATACTGACGTCGATCATGATAATGGCAGCTTCGATGTTCTGCTTCGCTGACGGAGGATTCGATCTGGTATCGTCATATCCTGAAAACGGACAGGCAAATACTTCGATGGAGAATCTCGGCGTAAAGCTTAAGTTCAGCAGCGCCATGGATTCTGCTGAAGCTACTGCTGCAAATGCAGACAAGTTTGCAATCTACGATCCGGACGGAAAGGCCATTCCTGTAGTAGTGCTTTTCAGCGATAAGGAAAAGGGCCTCGTACTGGTGCTCGCCGACACAGACAAGGGCTTCATTGTCAAGAACAACTCGGAGTACAGGCTTGTTGTAAGCGGTGATGTCATCGACAATGATGGCAATACTCTCGGTGCAGACAAGACTGTCACATTCAAGACCTATAACCAGAGAATCAACAACATGGTCAACATGGGCATGATGTT
>JAFVPI010000008.1 GCA_017505405.1 Mogibacterium sp. | reverse complement strand
TATGCCGAACGGCATGTACGGTGGTGTGAAAGGGCGGAGGAAATCCGCCCTATTCGATTCGTGTTCTGTTTAATGCAGCCTGCCTAGATGTCGAGCAGTTTTGAATACTCTGCCAGAGCGCCGTCGGTCTCATGAGCAAGCACTTTCTTGGCAAGCACCTTTCCGAGCTGAACGCCTTCCTGATCGAAGCTGTTGAGATTCCACAGGAAGCCCTGGAACATGATCTTGTTTTCATAGTGGGCGAGGAGAGCGCCGAGAACCTCCGGCGTCAGTTTGTCGCCAACGATGATGCTTGAAGGCCTGTTGCCTTCGAAATACTTGTTGAGATTTTCGTCTGACTTACCGCAGGCAAAGGCGACGATCTGAGCTGCAACATTTGCTTCGAGCTTTTTCTGGCTTGTGCTGCCCTGGATATCTACGTCAGTTCCTGTCTGGTTTTCTCTGAATGCAATGAACTGCAGCGGAACGATGCTCTTGCCCTGATGCAGGAGCTGATAGAAGGAGTGCTGACCGTTTGTCCCCGGCTCTCCGAAGAGAACAGGACCCGTCTTATAATCTACCGGCTCTCCGAAGCGGTTGACAGACTTGCCGTTGGATTCCATGTCAGCCTGCTGGAGGTGGGCAGGGAATCTTGCAAGAGCCTGCGCATATGGAAGTACAGCGGTACATTCATAGCCGAGCACGTTCCTTTCATAAACTCCAATGAGAGCATCCAGCATGGCGGCATTTGACATAGGATCTGCCTGAGCAGCAAGCTTGTCAGCTTCAGCCGCACCGGCAAGGAAAGCGTCGAACACATCGGAACCAAGAGCGAGCGACAGAACAACTCCGCCCACAGCGGATGTTGAAGAGTATCTTCCGCCGATGTAATCGTCCATGAAGAATGCAGCAAGATAGTCACTGCTCTTTGCAAGAGGTGATGTTTCACTGGTGACAGCTACCATGTGCTTTGACGGATCGAGTCCCGAAGCCTCAAGGGCGTTCTTTACAAAGGCTTCGTTGGTAAGAGTCTCAAGAGTTGTCCCTGACTTGGAAACCAGAATGAACAGCGAGTGGGCAACATCGATGGATTTCAGAACGCTTACAGCATCATCAGGGTCAACGTTGCTTATGAACTTTGCCTCCATCAGAAGCTTGTCGTTGGCGCGCGCCCAGTTCTCAAGAGCTATGTACATGGCGCGGGGACCAAGGTCGCTGCCGCCTATTCCTATCTGCACGACAGTTGTGAATTTTTCGCCATCAGCATTGCAGATCTCACCGGCATGCACCTTAGCTGCAAAGTCAGCTACCTTTGCCTGCACGCCTGTATAAAAGGCTCTCTTGTCCGTGCCGTCTGCGATGACATCATCACCGAGCTGGCCTCGTGTAAGATGGTGAAGCACAAGTCTCTTTTCACCTGTATTGATCATTGCTCCGTTATACAGCTCTCTGAACTTGCCTTCAAGATCCGATTCTTCAGCAAGAGCTGTGAGCATGCCGAGCACTTCTTCATCAACCTGCCTGGAAGCATAGTTAAATGTTAATCCGCATGCCATAGGCACACAATATTTCTTTACACGCTCTCCGCTGGCATCACCTGCGAGTACTTCTCTCAGATCAACCCTGTGATCCGACTCCATGAGGGCTTTGTAAGTGTCAAGAGTATCAAGGTTTTTCCATTTTGCCATTAGTATATCCTCCTATGAAGACTGGTTTCGCAAGAAACACGATGCTTTATGTTATTCTTTCTCACCCATTAGTTTACAATAAAAAGAGCTGCATGTAACGAAAAAAATGGGAATCTCACCGATTATTATGCCCATAAGTGAAAGTTGAGATGCGCATCAAACAGTTGTAAAATATTTCTTAGTGCGGCGGCATCAAAACTCAGAGACCTGCAGCTGCACAACAAAAAACGGATAAAGGAAGATATGAAATGAAAAGAGAGATCATAGAGTTAAGAAAGCTGATGGCAAAGGAGGGCATTGACGCTTATTTTGTGCCGTCGGGAGACTTTCATGGATCTGAATATGTTAACGCGTTTTTCAGAATGCGTGCATTCCTCAGTGGATTTACAGGATCAGCAGGAGAACTTCTGGTTACCGGGGACGGAGCATGGCTCTGGACAGATGGAAGGTATTTTCTGCAGGCTGCAAAACAGCTTGAAGGCAGCGGGATCGAGCTCATGAGATCCGGGGAAGAAGGCGTACCTGCAGTAACTGATTTCATCAGGAGCCTGGTGGACTCTTCAGATAAGGAGTATGTGATAGGTTTTGACGGAAGGGTGGTCTCATCGAAGTTCTTCAAGGCGCTCAAAGAGAAGCTGAGCGAATCTGACAGACAGTTCAGCTTCATGATAGAGAAGGATCTCGGAGACATTATCTGGAAGGACAGGCCTGAGATAAGGCCAAGCAAGGTGTGGGAGCTTCCGGTCAGTGCTGCAGGTATCGATACATCAGACAAACTCAAAGCAGTAAGAAAAGAGATGAAAGCGACAGGTGCAGATCATCTGCTCATAACAGACCTTATGGAATCCGCCTGGCTGCTTAACCTGCGCGCTGATGACATCCTGTATACACCGGTATTCTTCTCATTCATTCTGCTGACACAGGATAACACGTATCTTTATGTAATGGACGGAACACTGGCTGACGGGCTGCCTGAGAGGCTCTCGTTCCTCAAAGTCAGGCCGTATGAAGATGTTTACGGGGATGTTTCAGCTGTTCCTGCGGGAAGCACACTGTGGCTGGATCCGGCAACATGCAACTGCGCACTGTATGATTCCGTGCCTGAGGGAGTCAGCACACATGAGGCGTTTACTCCTGCAGCTTTGATGAAGATCATCAAAAATGAAGCGGAAATAGAGGGCATGAGACGTGCGCACGTGCTTGACGGTATCGCGGTCACTAAACTCATAAAATGGCTGAAGGATACAAGTCATACAGTTCCTAAAACAGAACTCAGTGTTTCTGAGAAGCTTAAGGATCTGAGACTCAGCAGCGATGAGTGCTTTGACCTTTCATTCGAGACCATTGCGGGATACGGCCCTGACGGAGCCATCATACACTATGCGCCTACACCGGAGAGCGATGCCGAAGTAAAGCCCGAAGGTTTCCTGCTTGTTGATTCCGGCGGACAGTATACAGGCGGGACCACGGATATAACCAGGACTATTGCAGTCGGACCTCTGACTGAGGAGATGAAGGTTGATTATACATATGTGCTCAAAGCTCATCTCGCCATGGCTATGTTCAGGCTCGCTCCTGATATGGACAGTTCGGAGATCGACAAGGCAGCCAGAGCTGAACTGTCTGCTGCAGGGCTGGGGTTCAATCACGGCATTTCACATGGAGTAGGTCATGTGCTGAGCGTGCATGAAGGCCCTAACGGCATAAAGAAAGCAGGAACGTCTTCACCTTCATATCCTGTGAAGCCGGGCATGATAATGTCGAATGAACCGGGTGTTTATATTGAAGGCGGATTCGGCGTACGGATAGAAAACCTTGTTCTCTTTAAAAATGACGGGGAGGGGTTTATTGTTAATGAACCGCTGACATGTGTTCCTTATGAAAGAGAGGCGATCAAAAGGGAGCTGCTTACTGAAAAGGAACTCAGCTATGTCAATGATTATCATAAGTGGGTCAGGGAAACGCTGACTCCGCTGCTCGATAAGGAGACTGCAGTCTGGCTGGCTTCTGAGACAGCAGAGCTGTAGAACATGTTAAATATGATCAGAAAAAATACGCTTCCGGACATGCGCTCCGGAAGCGTGTTTTCATTTGAGTTCCATGCTGAGTTCAGCGTATCCGTCCTCAAATTCCAGATGACCGATGGCACCGTTTACCAGGGTGAATGAAGGCTTTGTATGTCCTATGTCCGCGTTCCAGATGAGCGGCACATCCATATCGCCGAACACTCTCTCGAGCTGCTCGAGATAATCGTCATCACTTGCGTCTCCGGTGAAGCATGTGCGGCCGATCACAACGGCTTCGGCGTTCTCAAACAGTCCCATCTGCTTCAGCCTGTTCATTGAGTACATAAGTCCCATCGGTGTGAGCTCGAAATTATCGAAGAACCAGATAAGACCGTCATCCTTATATCTTTCGGCAAACCCGTTCAGGTCTATGTACGGCGTTCCTATGCACTCGTCTATGACATCGATGCATCCGCCTATAAGCCTTCCGGTGACATCAAGCTCGTTTTCTTCGTGCAGTTCACGCTCTTCGGGATCGCCTCTGAAAAGCAGCCATTCAACAGGAGCATCCATTTCGTATTCTTCAGTCTCTTCGTTGTATCCTGTTGAGTTGTACAGCTCATATGAATGCTGCACAGGCATGTCGCCGAAAAGGACCGACAGGGCATTGAACTGGAACTCATGAAGCGGTCTCCAGTCCCAGGCACCTGCATTTACACCGTAAATGCTTGCTATATCAAAAACTGTAGTGAGAAGCATCTGTATGGCAGTAGGGTCTGAATAGCCCGCAAACCATTTAGGATGGCTTTTTACGAGATCCCAGTCAATGTAAGGCAGCATCTCAACTGCATAATCTCCGCCTGAAGCGCAGAGAACCATATCGATATCATCATCAGCATACAGCTCATTGAACTCGCTGCCGCGTACTTCAGCAGGAGCGGAAGGGCAGTCATCATTCCTTACGCTTTCAGTCTCACATGGTATGAGTCCGGTCTGCTCGAGTATATCAAGAGACATATCGAAAAAATCAAGCTTGAATCCTACGCCGGCACTAGGTGCGCATATTCCTATATAAGAACCTTCTTGCGGAAATTCAGGGTAGATCATAGATAGTTTCTCCGTTTCTGTAATTTGAATCCGGCTGGCCATATGACGCCATTGCCGGCTCAGTCATAAAGAAGATTATAGCACATAGTGAAGTCAGCTGCGTTCAGAAAAAAAAACATAAGCACAGGCCTGTCAGAAAAGAAGTAGATACGGACTTATTATTAAGGCAGTAAATAAAATGCGTGTTAAATAATTGTCAAAAAGAACAAAGCAGGAGTTAGTCTTTCAGAACCACTTAATAAATTACAGAACACAATAACGATACCTAAACGGTCAATCTTTAATAAATAAAGTAAAACATTGCCAGAATTATAACAATAAGGTACAATAACTATGAGTGGTGGAGACCTGAATATATTGAAATTTCAGCGATAATCCCCATTAAGTTTGTAGGAATTATAAAGTATAAAGGAGGCACTAGCAGATGAAAGTATCGAGCGTTCCTTTCAAGGGAACTAAAGATCAGGAAGCCAAACTGCTCGAAGTGATCGCCAAGTACAAGGGCCAGAAGGGAGCCCTGATGCCTATCATGCAGGAGGCACAGAATATCTACGGATATCTTCCTTACCAGGTACAGAAGATCATTTCCGATGAGACGGGAATTCCGATCGAAAAGATTTACGGTGTAGCTACTTTCTATGCGCAGTTCTCGATGTCGCCTAAGGGCAAGTATATCGTAGCAGTATGTCTTGGTACGGCTTGCTATGTTAAGGGCGCAGGCAAGGTTCTCGAAGAAGTCGAGGCCAAGCTTGGAATCGGCGACGGCGAATGCACCCCTGACGGCAAGTTCTCTCTCGAGGTTTGCCGCTGCGTAGGCGCATGCGGACTGGCACCTGTTATGATCGTTGCTGGAGATGTATATGGTAAGATGACCCCTGACAGAGTCGAGGGCATCCTTGCGAAATACGAATAACGCATAATGGAGGGCAAGTCATGAAAACACTGCAAGAATTAAAAGACATCAAGGCGGCAAAGGGCGGTCAGGTCGACATCAGATTCAATCCTGACACTGCTGAAGAGGCCGTCAAGACCTACGTCCTCGTATGCGGAGGTACCGGCTGCCAGTCGAACCACAGCGTAGAGGTCATGGACGAACTCAACAAGATGATCGATGCTGCCGGCAAGAAGGATGAGATCCAGATCATCCAGACAGGCTGCCAGGGACTCTGCGCTAAGGGACCTATCATGGTAGTTCATCCGGGCAACATCTTCTATCAGGAAGTAAAGCCTGATATGGTTGAGAGAATCTTCAATGAGCATATCCTCGGCGGAACACCTGTCGACGAATATCTCATGGTAGAAGAACTTCCAAACGGTGAGAAGATCCACTACGTTGACTCCCCGTTCTACAAAGACCAGCTGAGAATGGCTCTCCGCAACTGCGGAAAGATCGACCCTGAAGACATCGACGAGTACATCGCAAGAGACGGTTATCAGGCTCTTGCCAAGGCTCTTCTCGAGATGACACCTGACGATGTTATCAAGGAAGTCGTTGATTCGGGACTCAGAGGCCGTGGAGGCGGCGGATTCCCGACCGGTAAGAAGTGGATGTTCGCATCTGCAAACAGAGGAAAAGTTCAGAAGTTCGTAGCCTGCAACGCTGACGAAGGCGACCCGGGCGCATTCATGGACAGATCCATCCTTGAGGGAGACCCTCATTCAGTTCTCGAAGCTATGGCTATTGCCGGATATGCTATCGGCGCTAACCAGGGCTACATCTATGTAAGAGCTGAGTATCCTATCGCTGTTGACAGACTGAAGATCGCTCTCGATCAGGCCAGAGATTACGGCGTGCTCGGCAAGAACATCTTCGGTTCGGGATTCGACTTCGATGTAGATCTCAGACTCGGCGCAGGAGCGTTCGTATGCGGCGAAGAAACAGCTCTGATGACATCCATCGAGGGCAACAGAGGCGAGCCTCGTCCTCGTCCGCCATTCCCTGCAGTAAAGGGTCTGTTCGCTCAGCCTACAGTACTCAACAACGTTGAGACTTATGCAAACATTCCTCAGATCATTCTCAACGGCGCAAGCTGGTTCAATCAGTATGGTACTGAGACATCAAAGGGAACAAAAGTATTCGCTCTCGGCGGCAAGGTAAACAACACAGGTCTCGTAGAGGTTCCTATGGGAGCTACCCTGAGACAGGTAGTTGAAGAGATCGGCGGCGGAGTTCCTAACGGAAAGAAGTTCAAGGCTGCACAGACAGGCGGACCTTCCGGCGGATGCATCCCTGCTAAGTCATATGATGTTCCTATCGATTATGAATCACTCAAGGCCATCGGCTCCATGATGGGATCCGGCGGAATGATCGTACTCGACGAGGACAACTGCATGGTAGATATCGCTAAGTTCTACCTCGGATTCACAGTAAGCGAATCCTGCGGAAAGTGCACACCATGCCGTATCGGCACAAAGCGCATGCTTGAGATCCTTGAGAAGATCTCTGCCGGCAGAGGTGAGATCGAAGACCTCGACAAACTCGATGAGCTCGCTCACTACATCCAGGCAAACGCTCTTTGCGGACTCGGCCAGACAGCACCTAACCCGATCCTCTCGACGATCGAGCACTTCAGAGATGAGTATGAAGCTCATATCATCGACAAGAGATGTCCTGCAGGCGTCTGCAAGGCACTGCTCAACTACGTGATCGATCCTGAGAAGTGCAAGGGCTGCACAAAGTGTGCCCGCAACTGCCCGGTCGGCGCTATTTCAGGCGCTGTCAAGCAGCCACACGTTATTGATCCGGCTAAATGCATCAAGTGCGGTGCCTGCATGGAGAACTGCGCATTCGGTGCAATAAGCAGAAAGTAAGGGGAGGTGAACACAATGGCAGATATCAAAGTAACAGTTGATAATATTACTGTAACTGTTCCGGAAGGTTCCACCCTGCTGGATGCAGCTCATAAGGCGGGCATCGACGTTCCTACATTATGCTATCTGAGAGGTATCAATGAGATCGGTGCCTGCAGAATGTGCGTATGTGAGGTAGTTGGAGCTAGAGCTCTTGTCGCTGCCTGCGTATACCCATGCACAGACGGTATGGTAGCATATACCAATACCGAGAAAATCAAAGACTACAGACGTAAAACTCTTCAGCTGATCCTGTCCGATCACGATCAGGACTGCCTCGGCTGCGTAAGATCCACAGACTGTGAACTTCAGGCTCTCTGCAAACGCTATGGCGTTGAGAAGACTGATTACTATGAAGGCGTAAAGAATGAGTTCGCTATCGATGCTTCTTCGGCTTCGATCGTAAGAGACAACAACAAGTGCATCCTCTGCAGAAGATGTACTGCTGCCTGCGAGAAGTACCAGAGCATCGGCGTTATCGGCGCCAATGACAGAGGCTTCGCTACACATATCGGCAGCGCTTTCGAGCTTCCTCTTGCAGAGACAAGCTGCGTAAACTGCGGACAGTGCATCGTTGCATGCCCGGTAGGCGCGCTGCATGAGGTAGATGCTACTCAGGCTGTAAAGGCTGCTCTTGCAGATCCTTCGAAGACAGTAGTCGTTCAGGCTGCTCCTTCCGTAAGAGTCGGACTCGGCGAGTGCTTCGGCATGCCAATCGGCGCTGAGGTAGAAGGCAAGATGGCTGCAGGAATGAGAAGACTCGGATTCGACGCAGTATTCGACACCAACTTCTCTGCAGACCTCACTATCGTTGAGGAAGCAAACGAGCTGATCGAAAGAGTTACAAAGGGCGGAGTACTCCCTATGATCACATCCTGCTCACCGGGATGGATCAAGTTCATCGAGCACTACTATCCTGAGCTTCTCCCGAACGTATCGTCCTGCAAGTCGCCGCAGCAGATGTTCGGCGCTGTAGTCAAGACCTTCTGGGCTGAGAAGAAGGGTATCGATCCTAAGGACATCGTTTCCGTATCGATCATGCCTTGCACAGCCAAGAAGTTCGAGTGCGGCAGAGAAGATCAGTCTGCAGCAGGAGTTCCTGATGTAGATTATGCTCTGACAACAAGAGAGCTCGGCAGACTCATCAACGAGGCCGGTATCGACTTCGTCAACCTGCCGGACGAACCATATGATGATCCTCTGGGCGAGAGCACAGGTGCTGCTGTAATCTTCGGCGCAACAGGCGGAGTTATGGAAGCTGCTCTCAGAACAGCTGTTGAATGGATCACAGGAAAGCAGCTCGGCAAGGATCTGCTCGAGTTCCAGGATGTCCGTGGAGTTGAGGGCGTCAAGGAAGCATGCTACAAGGTAGGCGACCTCGAGGTAAGCGTTGCCGTAGCTTCCGGACTTGCTAACGCACGTAAAGTACTTGAGATGGTAAAGTCAGGCGAGAAGAACTACACATTCATCGAGATCATGGCTTGCCCTGGCGGATGCGTAAACGGCGGCGGACAGCCACACGTACCATCCAAGATCAAGAACTTCATGGATGTTCGTGAAGTAAGAGCTAAGGGTCTGTATGACCTCGATGCTGCAAGACCTCTGAGAAGATCTCACGAGAACCCAAGCATCAAGGCGGTTTACGATGATTACTTCGGATCATACGGAAGCCACAGGGCTCACGAAGTTCTGCACACGACTTACGTAGCTCGTAAGGTCAACGCAGATCACGAGTAAGGCTCTCTCTGGATCGAAATATCCTGCGCTTTACTTAATAACAACAAACGAAGCTGCTCCGCACAGGCGGGGCAGCTTTTTTTAGAGACGACTGACAGAGGCGGAAAAAAGTTGCAGCGAGATGGTCCGAGGCGGAACTGAAGCACACCGCGGCAGCGCTCTGACAGCGAAAGGAACCCGGGAACTTATTCCCGGGGCCAATGGAGGAGCGATGAAGCGGCTTGTGCTTCGAGACAACGAGGCACGAGCGAAAGCTTTTATTCCGCCTCTATTAAGATGTTTGCGTTTAAAAAAGCATACCGTTGTGGTACAATTATCTGGCGTCTGACAAGGCGCAAATAACTGTCACTACGGAGGAAAAAATGATACACGATAATGCCTGGACAATATACGGCGCGGAGGATCTTGAGAAACTTGAGAAACTCAGCGCTGATTATATTGACTTTTTAAACAACGGCAAGACTGAGCGCGAATGTGCTGCACAGCTTGTCGAAATGGCTAAGGAAAAGGGATACAGAGATCTTGCTGATATCATCGCAAATGATGAAAAGCTGGCAAGTGGCGATAAAGTGTACGCCGTCAACATGGATAAAATGGTAATGATGCTCAATATAGGGGATGACATCATTGGAGACGGAATGAATATTCTGGGAGCGCACATCGACTCTCCAAGGCTCGATATCAAGCAGAATCCGCTTTATGAGTCTGATGAGCTCGCATACCTGGATACTCATTATTACGGAGGTATCAAGAAGTATCAGTATGTTACAATGCCTCTCGCGCTCCACGGAGTAGTAGTGAAGACTGACGGCACAAAGGTAAAGATAAGCATTGGCGAAAAGGATGATGATCCTGTGTTCATCATAAGTGACATCCTTATCCATCTCTCCGCTGAGCAGATGAAGAAGGTCGTTGCAACAGCGATCGAGGGAGAATCCCTTGATATCCTTGTCGGAAGCAAGCCGCTCAAGGGCAAGGATAAAGATGCTGTAAAGGCGTTTATACTTGATCTGCTTAAAAAGGAGTATGACATCGAAGAGGATGACTTTATCTCAGCCGAGATCGAGGCGGTTCCTGCCGGCAGGGCAAGGGAAGCGGGATTTGACCGCTCCATGATAGCCGGATACGGGCATGATGACAGATGCTGCGCATATCCTTCAGCCGCAGCGATGCTCGATGTAGCTGATCCGAAGACGACTTCCTGCGGTCTCTTTGTGGATAAGGAGGAGATCGGGAGCGTGGGCGCTACAGGCATGGAATCTCATTTCTTTGAAGACATGATGAGAGAGATCCTTGACAGAATGGGCATTTACAGTGAGATCAATCTCGTAAGGTGCCTGAGGAACAGCCGCATGCTCAGCTCGGATGTCAGTGCAGCATTTGATCCGCTGTATGCTGACAGGTTTGAAAAGAAGAATTCGGCAAAATTCGGACATGGACTTGCTTTCAATAAATACACGGGATCAAGGGGAAAGTCAGGCGCAAATGACGCTAACCCTGAATACCTTGGTATCATCAGACAGGCTCTGGATAAGCATGGCGTTGTCTATCAGACTTCCGAGCTTGGCAAGGTCGATGCAGGTGGCGGCGGAACGATCGCATATATTCTGTCCCTGTACGGCATGCAGGTAGTAGACTGCGGAGTTCCTGTTCTTTCCATGCATGCTCCTTGGGAGACTATCAGCAAGAGCGATCTGTATGAGGCATACAAAGGCTACAAGGCATTCCTGATCGAGTGTTAGCCGTATAACAGGGGGAAGTATTTGTTTAAGGCGGCTGTAATCACATTTCTTATGGCAATGGTTCCGGTAGTGGAACTCAGAGGCGCTATCCCTTACGGGGTGATCGCCGGTCTTAGTGTACCCACGGCGTTTATCATAGCCGTTGTCGGCAACCTTGTGCCTATCCCGGTGCTGGTCGTTTTCACGCGAAAGGTTTTCGAATGGCTGAGAACGATAAGCAAAGGCCTTGACAGATTCGTCAGCAGGCTTGAGGCTAAGGCCGAGAAAAACAAGGAAGTTGTTCAGAAATACGAATTCTGGGGACTTGTGCTTCTTGTAGCGATACCGCTTCCGGGAACCGGAGCATGGACCGGAGCTCTCGTGGCTGCGATGATGGACATGAGGCTCAAGAGGGCAATGCCTGCCATTATACTCGGCGTGCTGATCGCAGGAGTGATAGTGACTACGGTGACATACGGAGCGGGCGCGCTGTTCTGAAAAAGACAATAAAAAACCCGGCTGCTGATGAACTGGTTTCAACAGGACCGGGTTTTGTTGTGGCGTGGATCTTTACTTGCCTTTGCCGAGCTCCTTTGTACGCTCTGTCGATTTTATTACTGTATCGATGAATGCTCCGCGGACTCCGTGCTCCTCAAGAGTCTTGATGCCGACAATGGTGTTGCCGCCCGGCGAGCAGACCTGATCTTTCAGGAATCCCGGATGTTGACCTGTTTCAAGAACCATCTTTGCGGCGCCCATGACTGTCTGTGCTGCAAGGTTCTGCGCAGTCTTGCGCGGAAGTCCCTTAGCGACTCCGCCGTCTGCGAGAGCTTCGATCACAAGATAGATGTATGCAGGGCCGGCGCCTGACAGACCGCAGGCTGTATCGATGAGATCTTCAGACATCCACTCGACGATACCGAGAGATTCGAAAAGTTTCTGAGCAAAAGCCTTCTCCTCATCTGTAAGGTCAGTGCCTGAATCGAGCGCGAAAGCTCCCATGCCTACAAGGGCAGGTGTGTTAGGCATGAGCCTCAGTAATCTGAAGTTTCCGCCGGTCATCTTACGGATCGTTTCGGTGGTGAGTCCTGCCATGATGGAGATCATCGCTTTGCCGTCGAGTGAGTCTCCGAGTCCTGCGAGGGCTCCGGCAGCATACTGAGGTTTTACACATGCAAGAAGGATGTCGACCTTTTCTCCGAGTTCACTGTTGCTTGCTGCAACGTTGCAGCCCAGTTCAGCGTACTTGTCTGTGATAGCCTTCGAAACATCGCTTACATAAACGTCCTCCGGCTTTACAACGCCTGCCTTGATGGCACCGGACAGGATGGCACCGCCCATCGCGCCTGCGCCGAGAAATCCAATTTTCATATTTGTTGCCTCCGTGTTCAAATTGATGTAATGATTGCATTACCATTGTAACACCTGCAGCATATGTCGTATCAAGTTATTTTATAAACTATTATGCGCTTTATTTACAAACAGATGTTCAAGTGCTATTATTTACGGGTAAAGCACATTTAATTCATATCAGAGACCGTTAACGACAGGGATACAAGTAGATGAAAAAAGATTTTCCAAAGATCGGTCCTACGGTTACCATGTTTGTACCGTATGACTGTAATAATGCATGTCCGTTTTGTGTAAATAAGCAGGAATACAGAGACACATCGGGTTTCGACCTTCAGAGATGCTACAGGTCACTCGATCTTCTGAACAGGATATTTCCGAATAACGATATCGTTCTTACAGGCGGAGAGCCTCTGGCTGAGCTCGAAGCTCTTCAGGACATTCTCGATCACATCGAGGAAGGCCATCATATCTATATAAATACTACGATGCCGGTAGGGGAAGGCCAGACCATAGAAGACGTAGCTGCAGTGCTCAACAAGTATGCCGACCGCATAAGCTGCATAAACGTATCAAGACATCTCAGACATTACGTAAGGGAATGCCCGGATGAGATCTTTGGTCTTCTTAAGTTCAGAACGAGAATCAACTGCGTGGTGTTTGAGGATGCGAAAGATCCTGCTACGAAGGAGAAGCTGATAAAGTTCCTCGACAGATTCAAAGGCCATGAGATACAGCTCAGAGCCAACTATTCGTTCCTTACTCTTGAGAACGTTTTTGACACCGAGAACGACAATCTCTTCAAGCTGATCTCAGAGATCTGCGAGTACAAATATCCGCTTGAGAAAGAGCGCTTCAGAACCGGATTCGTATTCGAACGCGAAGGCAGCAAAATCACATATCACAAAACGCTTCCGTTTGCCAAGGTAGACGGCATTGTCGGAGACATTATTATCAGACAGACAGGACGCATCTACGACGACTGGAATGAATACGGCCATGAGCTTAATATAAATGATCTTGTCGATCATCAGTACAAATAGCGGAGGAAAGCCATGAAAAAGAGTGAACAGCGCCAGAACGACATCCTCGCGTTTATGAAAAAAACCATAGCCGCCAAAGGTTATTCCCCGACTGTCAGGGAAATCTGTGCAGCACTCGAGATCAAGTCAACATCCACAGTGCACAGCGACATCAAGGCACTCGAAGATAAAGGCCTGGTCAGAAAAGACCCTGCGAAGCCGAGAACAGTGCTTCCCGTAGAGAATGAATATATAAAGACATCCGAGGTTTCATATGATACCGTAGCGCTTCCTGTTATAGGAAGGGTCGCAGCAGGCGAGCCTATACTTGCGGAGCAGAATATAGTTGATGAGATGCCTGTACCTGCGCGTTTCATCGGATCGGGTACAAACTTCATCCTGACGGTCCACGGAGACAGCATGGTGAACGTCGGCATCAACGACGGAGATTATCTGATCGTACAGGAGTCCCATGAAGCATCGAACGGCGAGATCGTCGTTGCGCTCGTGAATGATGATTATGAGACCGGAGCAACGGTAAAAAGGTTTTTCAGGGAGGCTGATCATATCAGGCTCCAGCCTGAAAACGACTACATGGATCCTATAATTGCAAGGGATGTAACGGTAGTCGGAAAAGTAAAGGGAGTATTCAGATACTTCAACTGATTTAGCCAAAATGGTCCGTTGCCGCGGACTGTTTCATCCCACTGTGCAGCCAATTTTCTGTACGGTGTTACAGCGGGCATTTGAGTTATTCTCATCAGCCCGTTTTTTATGTATACTTTATAAAGTTTGAACAGAACGGCAGAGAGGGCGAACCCGTTGAAACTGAGAAAAGAATACAAAGAACATGATTATCTGATAAATACATATGGCTCATTCACAGAAGCAAGAAATGACAAGGCTCACGTGGATGAAAGGCGCTATGCCGGCATTCTTAAGCTGACTGCGGACGGGACTCTGATAATGGGTATCTGGAGTCTCATAAAGGGCTATATGGAAACACTGAGTGATATGGGAAGTGAGCTTATAGCCGGCGGTATCCCGGTTTTAATAGCCATTTTCGGAAGTGTGTTTGCATTTGCGCTTTTTTTCGTGATCGGAATCTCGTTCAGGTACATGATATGGAGGGGTGCCCGCAAGGAAGCAGACAGCGGGCGGAAAAGGAACGGATATATTGCATGCGCAATTATTCTTTTAGCCTATGACTTATATGAAGTCGCTTCCTTCATATATCAGGCAGTCTGGAAAGGTACGGACGCACAGGATGTCCTCAGATTCGTTTTCGACGCTACCTCGCTTATTATTGTGTGTGAGTTGATAGCTTCCGCATTCAGATTAAGAAAAGTAAGAGATGAGCTGGAGGCTGCGGAAACAGGAGGAAATGTCTGATGCAGATGGACTTTCACTATTACGCTACATATGCTGCAGCTTATCTTGCCGGATACAGCCATGAAGAAAGCATGATCATATGCTATAGTGCGCAGTTTGTGGATGAGTGCAGCAAGACGTTTCTAAGGGGCATAAAAGGGCCGCTTTCAGCTGCCACTACACAGCTTCAGGAGGAGATGGCAGATGCCAGGACGGACCTGCTCGGCCTTCAGGATATAACGAGGATATGGGCCTCATTCCATTTCCTTCCCCGCGATCTGCACAGAAACCCTAAAGTGCGCTGTTCACGCGCTTACAGGAGGAAATACCGCCTCATATGCGGTCCCAACGGAGAACTTGCAGCTGAAACGGTCAGGCTTGCCAGGGGAAAGGGCCTTGAGGCTGCCGGACTTGCCATGCACGTTATTGCTGACACCTGGGCACATCAGTACTTCGCGGGGACTCCTTCCATAGTAATAAACAACGTAAACGAATATTTCTATGAGATAATCTGCAGGGATGGCATGAAAGAGGAATATAAAATCAGGTTTAATCATAACCCCGCTACAGCTGATGATCCTGAGAAAATGGAATATACCAATACAATATTCCAGAGCAGCGAGAACTCCGTAATGAATCTCGGGCACGGAAGAGCAGGGCATTTTCCTGATTACAGCTATGCAAGATACAGATACATGCCGGCATGGGCGGATTACAATGAAGTGGTCAAGGACAATCCGGCGGATTACCTCCGGGCTTTTACACAGATGATATATGCCCTGAAGTATCTCAGAGGAGATATAGAGGAGTTTGATACAGAAAAATATGATATGGACACTATCGCTCCATACAGGGATGAGATCCTCGGAATTCTTTGTAAAAGGCAGGTGGATGCCTGCGCTGACTGGAAGGCTTTCGCAGAAAAGCTCTCGGGATGCACGATCGGGGATTTTGATATAAATAAATATAAGGATGAATATATGGCTGCGGATAAAGATAGCAGAAATAAAACGGTTATCGGCAGATTCATACTGGCTGCCATGTCTCAGAAAAGCATGGTGACTAACAGAATATACAAGTCCGGCAACAGGGCAGCAGGTTATTCTATCGACATCGGCGAGAAGGGATCCAGAGGCATCAGAGACTATGCAAGACTCCTGCAGGAAAAGGAGGCAGCTGATGAGTAAGTTACAGAGATTCAACTCCTTCGTCGGAGGCCTGTTAACAGTCTTTTTCGGTTATGCCCTGTACATGGCTCCGTTTATGGGAGTTGACATGATCTCAATTGTCATGACCGCTACGCTTCTGCTTCTTGGAATCAGAAGCCTGTATTTCTATTTCTCGATGGCCAGACACATGGTAGGAGGAAAAAATTCGCTGATTTACGGAATAATACTGATTGATCTAGGTGTGTGCGCATATATGATGCAAAGCTTTCCTCCGGTATATATCATGATCTATCTGCTTGTGATCCATTCTTTTTATGGCGCAACTGATATCATGGTAGCCTTACGGGCCAGGCGTCTGAAAAGCAGATCGTGGAGGATAAAACTGCTTACCGGTCTTGGAAATCTGACCCTCGGCGTGCTGGCGATAGTATTCGGATTTACCGGAGATAATATATTTAACGTGATATACATTTATGCACTCGGTGTTGCTTACACAGGGATAATGCGCATGACAAATGCTTTCAGGAGGACGGCGGTACCGTACATACAGTAAATGAAAAGAAAAGTGATCCTTGCTTCGGCATCTCCGAGGCGCCTGGAAATAATGAATAAGCACGGGCTGGAACCGGTCGTGATGCCGACAGCCGCGGATGAGACCATTACGGGAGACCCTTCCATGACTGAAGTCGTGGAAGACCTGTCGCACCGAAAGGCTCTGGCATGCTATGAAATAGTAAAGGATGACAACAGATATGCAGGGCATATCATTGTTGCAGCAGACACCATAGTCTATAAGGACGGAATAATGGGCAAGCCTGAAGACGCAGAGGATGCAAGACGCATGCTGCGGTCTTACAGAGGCACCTTTCACTACGTGGTAACAGGGATCACCCTCATAGATGTAGACAGCGGTAATGAAGAGGTGCTGAGTGATATTACAAAAGTCTGGTGCAAAGACTACACGGATGAGGATATTGAGAACTATATATCAATGGCGGAGCCATATGATAAAGCAGGCGCCTACGCTATACAGGGATATTTCGGCAGATACATTGACCGCATAGAAGGCGACTATGAGAATGTTGTGGGGCTGCCTTACTACAGGATCAAAAAAATACTCGAAAACTGTTGACATTACATTGTGCGGTGCATATAATAACCGAGGTCAAAGCAGAAGTTATCCGCTTCTCGCCTTACAGACTAGCGTTGGTAGGGCCACATAAGATTACAGAATGTCTTATTTGCGGATGCTTGTGCGTCCGCAATTTTTATTACGGACACTAAAAAGATTCAGGTGCTCTATTCGGAAAGGGAGGAACAGAACCATTAGCGCCAGGGATAATAAAAAGAATCAGACCCAGATCAATGATGAAATCAGGGCTGATGTTGTACGTCTCATCGACGAAGAAGGAGTGATGCGCGGCATCGTGAGTATTGACGAAGCTCTTTCGCTCGCTGAAGAAGCAGATCTCGATCTGGTAAACATTTCGCCAAACGCGGATCCGCCGGTATGCAAGATCCTTGACTACGGCAAATACCGTTATGAGCAGCAGAAGAAAGAGAAGAACGCCAAGAAGAATCAGCACGTGACTGAGATCAAGGAAATCAGACTCAGTGCTTCGATCGAAGACCATGATGTAGAGGTCAAGGCAAAAGCTGCGACCAAGTTCCTGCAGGATGGAGATAAGGTAAAGGTATCGCTCAGATTCCGCGGCAGGGAGCGTGACTACACGCAGCTCGGTTTTGACGCAATGAAGAAGTTCGCCGACATGGTATCTGACTACGGCGTGATCGAGAAAGAACCAAAAATGGAAGGACGCAGGATGAACATGTTCCTCGCACCTAAGAAAGACAAAAAATAAGATTTACATACAGGAGGATGACCCAAATGGCTAAGAACAAAATGAAGTCACACAGAGGCGCCATGAAGCGTCTGCACGTTACAGGCTCCGGCAAGGTCAAGAGAAACAAGGCTTATAAGAGCCACATTCTCACAAAGAAGACCGCTAAGAGAAAAAGAGGCCTTCGCAAGGCTACTACTCTTACAAGTGCAGATCTGAAGCGTATGCTGAGATCAATGGCTAAATAATCGGGGAGGTGTAACAAATGGCAAGAGTAAAGAAGGGCGTAAACGCGCACAAGAGACATAAAAAGATCCTGAAGCAGGCTAAGGGCTTCTACGGAAGAAGAAAGAATACATTCAGAGCAGCCAACCCGGCAGTAATGAGAAGCCTGAGATCGGCATATGTTGGCCGCAAGAACAAGAAGAGAGAGTACAGAAGACTCTGGATCGCAAGAATCAACGCAGCATCGAGAGCAAACGGACTCAGCTACAGCAAGCTCATGAACGGCCTTAAGAAGGCAGGCATCGAGATCAACCGCAAGATGCTCTCTGAGATGGCTATCTTTGATGCAGCAGGATTCGCTGAACTCTGCGAAACAGCTAAGAAGTTCAACTAATGAGTTATTTTGTCAGCCATTTAGGAATAATCTTTATGGCTGCGGCATTCGTTGCTGTGTGCGCAGTCGGCTGGTGGTACCTGACCGAAAGAAACGCCGCGCTCATCAGACAGAGGGCGGAGGCGAGACGCAAAGCCGCGGAAGCTGCTTCGCAGCATAAGGATACTGAATCAGATAAAAACGAATAACATAAAAACTCCGGCCGTAGAACCGGAGTTTTTATGAAATGAGGGATAACTATGGAGAAAGAACAAATCGCTGATCTTTTTATGAAAGGCCAGGACTGCAGCCAGGTGGTGCTCAGTCATTACGCGGATGAGCTGGGGATCCCATATGACAAAGCCAACAGGCTTGCTGCCGCATTCGGAGGCGGATCCGGTATTGGAGAGACCTGCGGAGCTGTCGTCGGAGCGCTCATGGTGATCGGGATGCGATATGGTCACAGCGGTCCTGATGATATGGAACAAAGAGATGTGCTGATTGCAAAGCGCCGCGAATTCATTGATAAATGGAAAGCCGTAAGAGGCTCATGTATGTGCAGGGATCTGCTTGAAGACGATATCTCAACGCCGGAAGGCTTCAGCAGGATAATCGAATCCGGCAAACTGTTCTCACTTTGTCCGGAATTTGTTCTTGAAGCGATAGAAATACTTGAAGATATTGTTTCGGAACCGGAAGAGGAAGAAATAAATTAGTATAAGAAAAAAAATCCCCGGAACATATTGAAAATTAATATCTGTTAAGGAGCCCGTATAAAATGTAATGATTTTATTCGGGCTTTTTTTATTGCTATCATTTACATGTACGCTAATACATTTATTCTTTTATGTCTATGGAGGAGTTTTATGGCTAAAAGATCATCATGGATGAGCAAGGTCATGGTATTCATTCTGGCACTCGCTGTAGTATTCACATATTCAGTGATGCCGGTGAACCAGGCTTATGCTGCTGCAAAGGCAAAGAAGCCTGCTAAAGTCACCGGAGTGAAGGCAGAGGCGGTGTCCTCGTCTTCAGTCAAAGTGACCTGGAAAAAGGCGAAAAATGCCAAGAAGTATCAGATCTATGTATCTACAAACGCGAAGAAGAATTTCAAAAGAGCCGCTACGGTCAAGGCTTCAGCGAGATCCTATACCGTTAAGAAGTACAACAAAAAGGCTTTGAAGGCCAACAAAAAGTACTACTTCAAGGTAAGAGCGATCAACGGCAAGAAGAAAGGCAAGTTCAGCAAAACAGTTTCAGCAAAGACCAAGCAGAAAGAAAACATTGTTGAAAAAGACCCTAATGTCGGTGAAGCCAAGTCAAGAACGATGACGATCGAGGTGGATATGACCGATGAGACAAGATACCCTAAGGGACACAAGGTAGAAGTCTGGGTACCTGTGCCAAGCAGCGAATCTTATCAGGTCGTCAGCAACTATGATTTAAAAGCCGATGGAGTAGTTGCCAGTGAATTCACTGTTGAGAAAAACAGCGGCTGGAGCAACCAGATGGCTCATTTCGTTTGGGACGAGAATGCGGAACCTGCGGACAGAAAGGCTACAGTTAAGTTTGATGTTGAGAGGAAAGCCGTTAGCCGTCCTGATCCTAAGGAAGATGCTTCCGCAACTATCCCTGCTGATGCAGAGAAGTTCATCAGCCTTGAAAGCAGTGCGATCGATCTTGATAATGCTTTTGTACAGAAGTATGCAAAGATCGCTGCCGGCGATGCTACAACAACTCTCGGCAAAGCTGAGAATATCTACAACTGGGTAATTGATAATCTTGAGAGATTTGATATCGGCGACAAATTCAAGGATAAGGATGGCAAAGAAGTTGAGTTCTTCAATGCAACCGGATGCGGAGAAGGTAACCCTGGCAATCTCCTTGAGAGATTCGAAAAGTACGGAAGATGGGGTGGCCACTGCACAGACCTCAACTCCTGCTTCGTAGCACTCTGCCGTGCCAACGGCATCGCTGCAAGAGAAATGTTTGGTATCCGTCTCAACGATACATCCAGTGACGGACAGCACTGCTGGGCTGAGTTCTATCTGCCGGGCGAAGGCTGGACATTCGCAGACCCTGGTGATGTACTCAAGCAGGCAAGATCGGTAGCAGCTGACAGATCGAAAGAAGCTATCGAAGCTGCAAGAAAGGATCAGTCCGTACTCGATAAGAAGAAAGCTCTCTGGTGCGGTGTAGACAACAACAGAGTCGTTCTGAGCAGAGGCCGCGACCTCGTGCTTGAACCTGCACAGAAGGGTGATGTCAGAAATACATTCGGATATCCTTATGCTGAAGTGGACGGCGTTCAGAAGGATGCTGCAGGCAAAGATATCGACTGCACTAAGTACAAAGACTTCAAGTACACGATCACATGCGCTGAGGCAGCACCTGAACAGCCTGAAGAAGTTGCACAAACTATTACTGCAGAAGCACTGATGAGTGAGATGAAAGCAGGAAGTATCAAGGTCGTCGACCTCCGCCGTGCAGCTGACTATTCTGCAGGACATATCGTAACTGCAGTAAGTGCAGACATGGGACCATATGTTGACAATAATGACAAGACTGCTGCTGCAGCAAATCTTGCCAAAGTAATCGAGAAGGATGACCTTGCATCACAGAGATATGCACTTATCTGCTACACAGGCAACAAATTTGCAAATGCCGGAAGAGAACTGCTCCTGGAAGCTGGTGCAAAGAATGACAACATTCTGATCCTTGCACAGGACGACGGAACACAGGGCGCAAATGGCGGCATGAAAGCATGGTCGGCTAAGTATCCTGCAAGTTTCCTCGGAATTGCTAAGAGTGAAGTTAAGGCAGAAGATTTCCTGGTTGATGTAAGAGACGCCGGTTCTGAGCCTGCCGTAGAGGGAGCATACTCAGCGCCTGTAAAAGCGGATGATAAAGTTGCTGCAAACCTTGACGCTGCTTTTGAAGCTGCGCAGGGTAAAAGAATAGTGATCGTATGTTATACGGGTAATGCTATGGCTAAGAAAGCACTTCTTTACTACGCTGATAAGGGTGTTGATATGAGCAAAATTACATATCTTATCGGAGGAGCAACAAACTTCTAGATAAAACGCTGTATAAATGCTAGTTCCTGATAAAAACAGCATTTCCGCAATAATGCGGAAATGCTGTTTTAGCATTAAATAATGCAATATACTGGTTGACTATTATATACTCTATCAATTTTATGCACACTTTTTTTATTGGTAGAATCACAGTACCAGTTAATACAATATAGGTAAAATTTGGAGGGATTTATGACTAAAAGATCATCCTGGATGAGCAAGGTCATGGTATTCATTCTGGCACTCGCTGTAGTATTCACATATTCAGTGATGCCGGTGAACCAGGCTTATGCTGCTGCAAAGGCAAAGAAGCCTGCTAAAGTCACCGGAGTGAAGGCAGAGGCGGTGTCTTCGTCTTCAGTCAAAGTGACCTGGAAAAAGGCGAAAAATGCCAAAAAGTATCAGATCTATGTATCCACAAATGCGAAGAAGAATTTCAAAAGAGCCGCTACAGTCAAGGCTTCAGCGAGATCCTATACCGTTAAGAAGTACAACAAAAAAGCTCTTAAAGCCAACAAAAAGTATTACTTCAAGGTAAGAGCGATCAACGGCAAGAAGAAAGGCAAATTCAGCAAGACAGTTTCAGCAAAGACACAGAAAAAATCTGCGGTACCTGAAATATCTGACAGACAGGTGTTCGTAGATGCTGATTATGTAAAAGCTCTTGTTGACAGCGGTGCAAGTAATGTCGTAATTGCTGAAGTATCCTGGGGACCAATGGAGTATGCTCCGGACTATATGATCAAGGGAGCCATCCATGTAAACACAGACGATCTTGAAAGCAACTATCAGGATCTTGGCTACGAGTTCTGGGATCTCAGAGGCTTCAACAATAATTACAAAGAACTTATTGCTGCACTTGGAAGCTACGGCATCACAACAGACACAGAGCTGATTTGCTATGGCGCAGATCCTGCTGGTTCAGCCCAGACAAGACTTGCAATGGCTGCTCTGATGATGGGTGTAAAGAAGGTAAGAGTTCTTGACGGAGGCGTAGCTGCATGGGGTGACAAGGGATATCCTATGGTCACAAAAGCAGAAGCTGCTGTGCCAACAGCTGCTTCGTTCGGAAGGACAGAACCACTTCATCCTGAATGGGTGATCTCTACTGCTGACATGCTCAAGAAAGTAGAGAGCGATTCGAACTTCAAACTGGTAAGTATCCGCTCATACGATGAGTTCTGTGGAAAGAATTCAGGATATGCTTATATTGATATCGCCGGAGAGCCTAAGGGAGCTATCTGGGGCCATGATACCGATGACAGCTCGTATTTTGCAAATGGCAAGACAGTTGATACCGATAAGATCAATGAATACCTTGCGCCATATGGAGCATCCACAAAGAACGAGCTTGCTTTCTACTGCGGAACAGGCTGGAGAGCTACCATTCCTTTCCTGATCTGCTATGAAGAGGGCATTGACAATATGAAGCTTTGGGATGACGGCTGGTATGTATACTCAGGCGCATACTCTGACCCATGGAACTATGGTGACAGAACTGCAAAGGGTGAAGACTTCAACAGCCATCCGGTTCAGATCGGCGACCCGGCAAAGGGTGCAGTTAAAGAAACTACTGTAAAGGCGCTCTGGGATGCAGATGAATACTTCAACCCTCTGAGAGGTCTTTCCGCAAATCAGGAAGTGCTTACTGCAAGATTCACCGGAAACTACTACGACGTATTCAATCTCATGCCTCCTAAGGAAAACATTCAGAAGTCAGTTAAGTTCTCATCAAGTGATCCGAGTGTGGCAACTGTTAATGAAGACGGAACAGTTCAGGTTCTGGATGCTTCTGCAGAGAAGACGGTAACTATCAAGGCTGAGGCAAACGCTAATGATAAAGAAGCATCGTTCACACTTAAAATCACTCCGGGTTCACAGATCATAAGCGCAGATGAGCTTAACAGAGCTATTGAAGCCGAAGAATTTGCAGGCGGAAGCTTCAAGGTGCTTGATACACGCAAGGCAGATGACTTTGCGGCAGGGCATATCAAGTCTGCTGTGTCTGCTGATGTATCGGCTGTAGCGGCTAACAGTGAACCTACAGATGAGCAGAAGGCAGAGGCAAAAACTAATGTCGAAAATGCTGTCAAAGGTGACGATGGACTGAAATACGTTCTTATCTGCTATAGCGGAAACAAATATGCTAATACTGCAAAAGCCATACTTACCGATGAACTCGGTATTGCTCCTGAAAATGTTTTCATCCTCGGACAGGATGACTTCACTCAAGGCCCGAATGGCGGAATGAAAGCATGGAACGCTAAGGAATTCCCAGTAGAGAAATAGCATAATGATTCGCAGTATGTAAATTACTATGCTGTTGAGGGGCCGGCATTTGCCGGCCCCTAATGTTGAATATACTGATATTAATAAAAACCGAATTCGTGTAAAATAGATACGATATTTGAAATGAAAATAAAGAATGAAAGTGCAGGCCGTTTTTTATGATTTCAACAGATGCATGCATTCACTGTCATATGTGCAGGGATAACTGCAGTTTTCTGACAAAATACAAAATAGATATCTGTGATACTGAGAAGCTGAAAGAGCTCGCGTATCATTGTTTTCTGTGCGGCAGGTGTTCTTCCGTCTGCCCGGTCGGGATAGACGGAAGAGGACTCATTCTTGAAATGAGACGTGAGCGTGCAGTGTCGGATGGAAAACAAGCCATTGAAAAAGAATATAAAGGCCTGATAGCTGAGAAGCGTGACTATAAATTCCGGAACTGGAAAAATGTGACTAATGGAACCGTATTCTTTCCGGGCTGCAATTTCCCGTCCATGTATCCTAAAACAAATGCCGCTCTTGTCAGGCTGTTTTCTGAACACGGCATAGGCACCGTATATGAGTGCTGCGGCAAGCCGATAGCAGAGCTCGGACTTGCCGGTGACGAAGAAAGGATACTTGATGGCATCAGAAGACGTCTGAATGATGCCGGGGTCACTGAGATAGTTACCGCATGTCCTAACTGTATGAATTTCTTCGGGGACAGGCTCGGGGTGAAAGTCAGAAGTGTCTATGACAAGCTCAGCGAGCTTGGTGAAGGTAAATTGCTAAAAGGCGATATGGAATTTTATATTCCTTGTCCTGACAGGTCCGAAAAGAAGTGGTTAGAGGAAATAAAACTATTTGTAGACGGAAATGTAACGGTCAATGATTCAGCACAATGCTGCGGTCTTGGCGGAAGTGCTATAAAGCATGAGGAGGAGCTCGCCGACGGTTTCGTTCAGAAACTTGGTGAAAGTACTGATCATAAACTTTTTACTTATTGCGCATCCTGCACCGGAAGATTCAGGAGAAGCGGTCTCAGATCCATAGACCATGTGCTGCCGCTTATAATTGGAACGGACGAGAAGCCTGACACGGTGAAATCATATCTAAACAGAGTTTTTACAAGATTTAAATAATATGTCAGCAAGGGAAAAAGAGAGGAATGGTTTTTTCAGCAGTATACATTATAAAGTCGGGACAATAGCTGCTGTGCCCGCGCTTTTGCTGTGCGCGATGCTTCTTCTGATGCTGCTGCTCGATATCTTTATTCCGTCAATGAAAAACGGTCAGTATGTGGTATTTCCTGCTGCTGCACGCATCATCTCACTTGTATCCATCCTTTGTATGGCAGCCTGCTTCGGTGATGAGCTCGAGACAGACAGCCTGCATGTCGATCTCAAGGATATCCTGCTTGCCTTGTTTGCGGTCTGTATGCTGATATCGACCGCAGTTAACGGGATATCACATGATGCCATTTTCGGAGTAGCTTACAGATATGTCGGAGTATACGATCTGATGCTGTTCATTTTTGTCTATATGTACACAGCCGGACGCAGATGGAAGAAAGATCTGAAGATGATATTTCTCGTGTCTTTTATGGCAGTATCAGACCTGATTGCAGCAGCATTCTTCTTCAACCTTGCAACCGGAAGAATCATTGCCTTTAACGACAAGCTGGAGCCGGCGGCGATTTTCTATCATGGAAATCATTACGGATACTTTCTTGTAATGGTGATAGCGGTGTCCGCAGGATGCTTTATCAGTTATAAAGGCAGAATGGCTGCCATGGGTGCAGCGTCGCTTTTTATCAGTCTGGGGGCTCTGGCAATGAACCGCAGTATGGGAGGTATCATAGCTGCAGGCTCAGTACTGACCATAATGATCATCGTATCAGCTGCCGGAAAGGGGGATGCGGGACGCCGTGCACTGTCATTGCTTGCAGTGCTTGCTATTGCCGCTGCAGCAGCCCTGGTGCTGGTCAGACCGTTAAGAGAGGACATGATACAGACTGCCTCTGAATTCCTGCAGATCATTTCAGGGGATAATAATATATACGCCGGAAACGGAAGGTGGGGAATATGGCAATATGTTGCTGAATACATAGCTGATTATCCTGTGTGGGGATATGGCTGTGAGGGCATCGCGGATATCATGAAAGACTACACACTTACGACAAGTCCTCACAATGAACCTCTTACTTATGCGGTGTTTTTCGGGATCCCTGCGGCAGTATTCTATTGTGCAGCTGTGATCACGGCGGTCATAAAAGGAATAAGGAACGGGAGACATGATCCGGTAAACAGAATAGCTGCATATGCTGTGCTGGGATACTTTTTATCGTCGATATTCGGTCTCGCATTTTTCTATACGACACCGTTTGAATTTGTATTTCTAGGTCTCGCAGCACACAGAGCGAACTATTCAAAATTTGAATAGTTTATGGTGCTGTTTTTACTGTCACTTATAGATAAAGAAGTGTAGAATATACATTAGGGTATTATAGAAAAGGAGACGGCTTATGAAGAAGATTGTCAAAAGAATATTAGGCAGCCTGCTTCCTCTTGTACTTGCTTTTGTATTTGTCGCAGGTACATTTGAGGTATGTGAGATGCTTGGGACTCCGGGTGTTGCAAGCTATGTATTAGGCTCTGACGGAGGCTACACTCCGCCTGCACCTGCACCTTCGAAAAAGTCTAAAAAGAAGAAAAAAGTAGTAAAGCAGGAAAACACGATAACGATATCCGGAAATACTGTGGAGGTCTCTGCTGTAAAGGTAAAGAAAAAAGCACAGACTATAAAAAGAAAGTACGCTATTGTAGTTGCTGATGCCAAGGGCAAAGTGACATACAAGAAAAAGAGCGGTAACAAAAAGATCACTGTAAACAAAAAGAACGGCAATATAACAGCCAAGAAGGGTCTTAAGGCAGGCACATACAATGTCAAGGTCAGCGCAACAGCTGCAGGCAATTCTAAATTTAAGAAGAAGACTGTTACAACAATAGTAACGGTCAAGGTAGTAAAACCAGCAAACCCTATGATAGTAACTGCAAAGGAAATTACTGTTACAGGTGCTGAACTTGAAAGCGCTGCAAAGACGATTCCGGTAAGCGACGCGGTGACCGTACAGGATGCGAAGGGCGCTGTAACGTACGTGAAAACTTCCGGAGATGAAGGCATCAGCGTTGAAGGAGATAAAATAGTCATATCAACGGGTCTTGCTCAGGGAACTCATACATTTGAGCTTGAGGTAACTGCTGCCGGCGATGCTGGCTTTGAACCGGGAACCAAATATGTACAGATCACTGTTACAGTCAATTAATCAAAAACATCTGTAGCTTAACCAAAAGATGAAACGGGCAACAATATCCGCTGCCCGTTTTGTTATATGAGCACCTTTTTGGACACATAAATAAAAATGTTTAGCAGGAGCAGAAAAGAACCGGATGTTAAAAATAAACGCTTACGGAACTACCGGGCGGTAAAGAGAGCCTTCGACATGGCAGGCTCTGTATTACTGATGGCTGTTTCAGCTCCTGCGGTCCTTACAGCTGCTGCTGCGATAAAAGCAGAGACTCCGGGAAGTGTTATTTTTGTCCATGACAGAATAGGAGAAAACGGAAAGAAGATACGAGTTTATAAATTCAGAAGCATGCACAGTGGAGCTGAAAACCTGGAAGCATCTCTCAATGATGACCAGCTTGAAGCATTCTACAGGGAGTACAAACTTAAGGATGATCCAAGAGTTACAAAATCAGGCCGCTTCCTCAGGCGTTCTTACTTTGATGAAATACCGCAGCTCATAAACATACTGAAGGGAGATATGAGCCTTGTCGGACCAAGACCTGTCACGGAAGAAGAACTTGAGCTATACTCGGATGAGGAAAGAACGAGACTGCTGTCTGCAAGACCTGGTTTGACAGGCTACTGGCAGGTGTTTGGGAAAAAACGGGCAACATATCAGAACGGCGAAAGGATCAGGATGGAATTGTTTTACGCTGATCATGCTTCTGTAATACTGGATGCGATCATATTGATGTTCACTCCTGCTGCAGTTCTCGATTCTCTGATAAAAAGAAGGTGACGCGCTTTTGAAGACGATAATCATTTCTGTGTCACATAACGAAAACAGAATACCTTCAGATACCGGATGCCTGCCTGTGATGGCGGGATCAGCGCTGGTAAATACAGTCATACCTGCAGATTATATGCGCGATGACAGCGGCGATAACATTTCGTACAAAAACAGGGAATACTGTGAGCTGACAGCTCTGTACTGGGCCTGGAAAAACCTGGATGCTGATGTTATGGGGATCTGTCACTACAGGCGGTTTTTCGCGTCGCCTGTCAACAGGAAGTCATTTCTAAAAGAAGAGGAAGCGGAACATCTTATAAAGTATTATGATGTGCTTCTTCCAAGGCAGCGCGATTATCTGCTGGAGTCAAACTATTCGCAGTATGCGAACGCGCATGATGCGACCGACCTTGATATTACAAGACAGATCATAGCTGAGAAATGCCCTGAGTATCTGGAGGCTTTCGACAATCGCATGTCTATGTCGAGCGGCCACCGGTTCAATATGTTTGTAATTAAAGGACCGCTTGCGGATGAATACTGCACCTGGCTTTTTGATTTGCTTTTTGAGCTGGAAAAAAGGCGCGATATATCATCAGAGCCGGAAAAGAATCAAAGAGTATACGGATACATAGCAGAAAGACTTCTGGATGTCTGGATCGATGAAAAGAAACTGCGGACCACGGACCTCGATTATATTTTCATCGGAAGGGAACATCTGATAAAAAAGGCAGCCGCCCTGTGCGCCCGCAAATTAAAAGCCTGTATAAAGAGATCGCTCAGACGCTGACAATGCATTGAAATATGAAGACCGTTGCTTTAATTCTAACTTATAACAGAAAAGAAATGCTGACCATCTGTCTGGATGCCGTACTGTCACAGAAGGCGCAGACGGACATTATTGTAGTGGACAACGGCAGCTCAGACGGGACTGCAGACCTGTTTGCGGGAGCAGATGCCAGATATGCCTGCGATACTATCCATTATTTCAGCACCGGGCTGAATACCGGATGTGCAGGAGGCTTCACCTTCGGTATACGGAAAGCGGCAGAGCTTGGATATGATCTTGTATGGCTCATGGACGACGACTGTGTGCCGTCAGAAACGGCGTTATCTGAGCTCCTGAAGTATGCTTCTGAGTATATGGGCAGCTTCGGATTCCTTTCGAGCAAGGTCCTGTGGAAAGACGGGAGCATCTGCCGCATGAACCTTCAGCGAAGGACGCTCACCAGAAACGTTAAAGACATGAGTCCCGCTGTTATTCCTGTTGTAATGGCTTCTTTTGCATCTTTGCTGATACCAATGGATGTCATAAGAGATGTTGGGCTCCCATACAGGCAGTTCTTTATCTGGACGGATGACTGGGAGTATACCAGGCGGATCTCACTTAAATATCCGTGCATGATGATCACTTCAAGCGAGGTCACGCACTTTATAAAAGATAAATCCAAGGCGGATATATCCACTGCAGCTCCTGACAGGCTTCACAGGTTCAGATATCTTTACCGCAATGATGTGTTCCTGTACAGACGGGAGGGCATAAAAGGGGCAGCATATGAATCGATAAGGCTGCCTGCTCATATACTGCGCATAATGCGCAGCAGTCTTGAAAGAAAAGAGAAAATGAAGCGTATCGGGATATTGCTGACAGGCACGTTTGAAGGGCTGAGCTTTTATCCCGAACCCGACAGACTGCCGTAGCATATGGACAAGGAATACAGAAAACTCACCGGAACAACCATTCTGTTTGCCGGTGCCAACATAATAAGCAAACTTCTGAAGATACTGCTGGTGCCTTTATACACTTACTATCTGACTACTTCGGAATTCGGAACAGGTGAGACTGTCACTATCACAGTCAACCTGCTTTATCCGGTATTTCTTCTGGGTGTCAGCGAGGCAGCGATCAGATTCACAATGAAGGATGAGCATTCGCCCGAGAGCATAGTAACAAACTGCTTTGCAGTATTGCTTACAGCCTCGCTGGCAGGAGTGCTTTTGTTTATCCCGCTTGCATTCATGCCTCTTATGCGCGGCTATCTGGGGATCATGTATATCATGACCGTTGCAGGAGCGGTGGAGAAGCTGATGATGGCTGAAGCAAAAGGTCTTGGTAAAAACACCGCTTTTGCCATATCTGAAATAGTGAGTGCAGCCACGCTGATATCTTTTAATGTGATCATGCTTGCCGTTCTTAAGGTGGGGATCGCAGGGTATCTGTGGTCGATAGCTGCTGCATCTGCTGCAAGGATACTGTTTCTGTTTTTCAGCCTTAAACTTTCCAGACTGATAGAACCAAAGGCATTCAGTGCGGAGCTGATAAGATCCATTCTGAAGTTTTCACTGCCTTTCATGCCGGCAACGATACTGTGGTGGATAATGGACTCTTCGGGACGTTACATTGTGATGTGGTTCCTGGGGGCTTCATCTGCTGGTATTTATGCCATAGCATTCAGGCTGTCAGCTGTAGTAACCGGCATATCGGTCGTATTCCATCAGGCCTGGCAGCTTTCAGCAATAAGACAACACAGTATCGGCGGTTATGAGCCTTTTTATAAAGCAGCGATCAGATCATACAGCACGATGTTTTTTTTCGGCGCATCGGTGATCATACTGTTTGCAAGACCGCTGATGCTCCTGCTGGATGATTCATACGATGATGCATGGAGATATGCTCCGCTGCTCCTGATAGCTGCGGCATTCTTTGCCTTAAGCGGATTCGTATGTGCTAATTATTATGTCTGTGAAAAGACCCGCGGCGTGCTGTGGACTTCATTTGCCGGAGCGGCAGTTTCGCTCGCCGCAGGCGTTTTTATGACCCCCAGGCTGGGTATGCATGGCACGGCAGCTGCAGAACTGATGGCCTTTTACAGTATGTGGCTGATAATGACCATTCACACCGGCAGACTGCTTGATTTTAAGCCTGAATACCTGATGATCCATATCGATCTCATTATTCTTCTGGCAGAAGCATATACTGTAATTAGACTTGAGAACCCTCTGCCGGCAATGGTCTGTCCGCTGCTGCTGCTGATACTAAACCGGAGCACAGTTTCTGGAATGATAGGAGCCTTGACGCAGATTAGGGTCAATAAGGAATAACCATGATTTACTATACTGAAACACTTCACTACAACCATGATTCTCTCATGAACGCTCTCAGCAAGGGGAGAGACGACTATTTTGAGGTGCTTCGAAGAATGGGCTTTACGCGGATATCCGTGCCTTCGTTCAGAAAGAGCAGGTTCATGTCTATCCGGGAAAGGCTTGCCTTTGAATACGAACTTACAAGGGCGTGGAAGAAAGCTCTCAGGCAACTTAAAGCGGGGGACACTCTGATAATACACAGTCCTAACAGCGAAAAATTTCTAGCTTATGCGGGACTGGTCAAAAGGATCCATGATAAAGGTGTAAAAATAATCACTCTGACTTTTGAACTCGAGACTTTTTTTGTGATGGATTACAGAAGGTTCGCCCGGGCAAAGCGAATGACATCAAAACGCACTGAAGCAATACTGTTCAGAAACTCTGACGCGATAGTCGTGCATAACGATGTCATGAAGAGAAAGCTGGGCGGGGCAGGCTTTGACACTGACAGGATGTTCTCCGTTGGGGTAATGGACTATCTCCGTGATGATCCTCTCAGCAGTGAACCATGCGAGCGCATTGGAAAGGACAAGCCGGTGATATATGCCGGCCATCTGACAAAAGAAAAATCCACCTTCGAATATGATCTGCCTGAAGGATTCCGCTGCAATCTTTACGGATCGGATTATACAGGACCTGTAAATGAAAACGTGAGATACATGGGAGTGTATGATCCGATGACTCTCATGGATATCATGGAAGGCTCTTTCGGACTTGTGTGGGAGGGAGACTCATGCACGGGATGCAGCGGAGCATACGGAAACTATCTGACTTTCAACAATCCTCACAAGATCGCTCTGTACATCGCTTCAGGATTCCCTGTAATAGTCTGGAGCGGCGCAGCGATGGCTGATTTTGTATGCCGGGAGAAATGCGGTCTTATCGTGGATGATCTGTATTGTGTCCCTGAACTGATATCCTCCCTGTCTGACGATGAATATGAGGAGATGAGACTCAACGCCTGCCGCGTAGGGCGGGACATGCGCGAAGGCATACATATAAAGCAGGCAGTGACAAATGCCCTGGACTATATCAATGGTGATAAGAAATCTGAGTAATATCGATTCTGAAAAATACGACTTTGTTGTTATCGGAGCAGGATTATACGGTGCAGTCATGGCAAGAGAACTTACAGACTGCGGCAGAAAAGTGCTTGTGCTGGAGAAGCGCGACCATATAGCCGGCAACTGTTTTACTGAGGAAATAAACGGGATAACAGTACATAAATACGGTCCGCACATTTTCCATACAGACAATGAAGAGGTATGGAGGTACGTAAACAGATTTGCCCGATTCAGAGAATTCATAAACAGTCCGGCAGCAGTCTCGGGAGGCAGACGCTATACGCTTCCTTTCAACCTTGATACCTTCACACAGCTTTACGGCATCACTGATCCTGCTGAAGCTGAGCAGCTTATCCGGTCACAGGCTGAAGAGGCTCTTAAGGGGAAGGAGCCGGAAAACCTGGAGGAACAGGCGATCAGCATGGTCGGGACCGGTATATATGAAACACTGATCAAAGGATACAGCGAGAAGCAGTGGGGACGTGAATGCAGGGACCTTCCCGCATCGATAATAAAACGCATACGTATCAGCTTCGATCACAGCACCAATTATTTCGAGGACAGGTATCAGGGGATACCTGCAGAGGGATACACTTACATGATCGAAGAAATGCTGAAAGGTATAAAAGTAATAACAGGCTGTGATTACGATGCTGCAGGACGCTGCGGAAAAGAGGATGATATTTCAGGCAGGCTGATCTATACAGGACCAATCGACAGATACTATTCGTATTGCTTCGGAAGACTTGAGTACAGAAGCGTCCGGTTTGAGGAGACGAGATTAGCCGGATCGGGTGATTATCAGGACAGGGCTGTTGTGAATTATACGGATATCAGTGTTCCATATACCAGAGTGACAGAACACAGGCACTTTGATCCGGAAAATGCAGGAAAGCAGGATAAGTTAACGATAATCACAAAAGAGTACCCGGAAAGCTGCAACGGCATCAATGAGCCGATGTATCCCGTCTGTGATGAAAACAACCTCAGACTGTATAAAAAATACAGGGACCTTGCAGATGCTGATCCGAAAGTGCACTTCGGAGGCAGGCTGGGAACATTCAGATATCTGGATATGGATGATGTTGTAGCTTCAGCTCTGGCAGACTCCCGTACTCTCATAGAGAAATGATGGATCTTCATAATATTTTTAATAAAAAAAATAACAGGAATGCATATGTGATTTTTACCAGGGAGCCGGTGGCAGGTGCCACAAAGACAAGGCTCATGCCTTTTTATTCTGCGGAAAAATGCGCTGAGCTGCACAGATGCTTTCTTAGAGACCTGGCAGGGGAAGCTAAAAAAGTGCATGCGGACATTATTATTGCATACACAGGAAGCGAGCCTGTTTTTCTCAGAGAGACTTTCGGAAGCAGGGCAAAGTACATCGCTCAGAGGGGGAATGATCTTGGACAGAAGATGGAAAATGCTTTCGCAGATGCTTTTGAAATGGGCTATGACAGGATAATCCTTACCGGGACTGATATACCTGAGCTGAAAGCGAAGACTGTGAATGCAGCTTATGAGATGCTGGATGCATATGACATAGTGCTCGGTCCGACAGAAGACGGAGGCTATTACCTTATAGGAATGAGCAGCCTGCACCATGAGGCCTTTGATGTTAAGCTGTATGGTGTGTCAACTGTTTTTGAGGAGACAAAGGCTTCAATCATGGATTCAGGTCTTTCTGTCGGAATAGCTGATGAATATAGCGATATAGACGAAAAAGAGGATATTGAAGGTCTGATGGACAGGGTCAGAGCAGACCGGTCTGTTATTGGACCGGACACCGGACGCTTCCTGAAAAACAATATGACGGTTTCCATTATCATCCCTGTATACAACGAGTCACATAATATAGGCTCAATGATGGATCAGCTTAGACCGTATAAAGATGATGCAGAGATCATATTTGTGGATGGTGAAAGCACTGATGGCACTGTATCGCAAATAGGCGATGAATTCAGAGTGATCTGCTGTGAAAAGGGAAGAGGCAGACAGATGAACGAAGGCGCCCTTGCATCAGGTGGGGAGGTGCTTTTCTTTCTGCATTGCGACAGTGTTATACCGGAAGATTTTCTTTCTGAGATCAGAGCCTGTATGATGCGAAAACCGTACGGATGCTTTGGAGTAAAATTCGACTCGCATAATTTATTCATGTTCACAAACAGGATAATATCCAACCACAGAGCGTTGTTCAGAGGCCTTGCTTTCGGCGATCAGGGAATCTTTATCGACAGAAAGCTGTTCTTTGATGCAGGTTCCTTCCCTGAACTGCCTGTGATGGAGGACTATGGGTTTTCCAGAAAAATGAAGAGCTTGGGATACAGACCGGTCATGACACGCAGGAGGATCCTGACATCATCAAGAAGATACGGAAAAGGTACAGTCAGTATTCTTAAGACCGAAATGCTGATGTGGTATCTCCGCATGCTTTACAGACATGGTGCGGACCCGGGGGAACTGATAGAAATGTACGGGGACATCAGAGAAAAATATTAGACCCGGTCTAGTTTATAGAATCAAATTATTTTCATTAGCAAACGTATTGAACGTATCTATTTGTTAGTTTAGCTTAATACAGATATGATAACGATGTATGCTTTGCAATATGCAAAGAAAACGTTTTTCAATCGGGAGGAGAAC
>JAFVPI010000007.1 GCA_017505405.1 Mogibacterium sp. | reverse complement strand
TTGTACTCTACCTTGCCCTCTCCGGCGAACTTGCCGACGGTGATCCTGATTGGGATTCCGATGAGGTCTGCGTCGTTGAACTTGACTCCAGGTCTCTCGTCGCGGTCGTCTACCATTACTTCAACGCCGAGTGCTTCGAGCTTCTTCTCGATGTCGTAAGCAACCTGCAGCTGAGTCTCGTCGTGCGACTTGACGACTGTAACGATTACATGATAAGGAGCGACGGACAGCGGCCAGATGATACCCTTGTCATCGTGATGCTGCTCTACGACGGCCTGCATCGATCTTGTGATGCCTACGCCGTAGCATCCCATCCAATACGGATGATCCACGCCGTTCTCGTCCTTGAAGGTTGCGTTCATGCTCTCGGAGTACTTGAGTCCCAGCTTGAAGATCTGGCCTACCTCGATACCGCGTCTGAACTTGACCGGCTTTCCGCAGTGCGGGCAGCGGTCTCCTTCCTGAAGCGTCTTGATATCCGTAACGATATCGCCTGTGTAGTCTCTGCCATAGCAGACGCCTACCAGGTGGTGGTCCTCTTCGTTAGCTCCTGCGCACATGTTGACTGTGCCGACGAGCTCGGAGTCTACTACCACGATGCAGTTCTTGAGTCCCATAGGACCGGTGAATCCTGCAACACTTCCGGTGATAGGTCCTGTCACGTCTTCATCAGCGAACTCGATGTAGTGCTCAGGTACGTTCAGAGCGTTGACGAGCTTGATCATGTTGAGCTGTCTGTCACCTCTGACGAAAGCTACGACGTTGTCCTTCGGCTGAAGGTCTGTGTCATATGTAGTGAACATGAGAGCCTTGATGGACTTCTCTACAGGCAGCTTAAGGAAGTTGCATACGTCTTCGATTGTCTTTGTGCCAGGTGTGAACACCTTCTCCACCGGCTGCATCTCTTCCTTGACCGGCTCATCGTCCATGCACTCAGCCTTCTCGACTGTAGCAGCCATTCCGCATTCATCGCAGTAAAGGATGTCGGACTCGCCCCAATCGGAGAGTGCCGAGAACTCGTGCGACTTGCTTCCGCCGATAGGGCCGTTGTCAGCCTCTACGATCCTGTAGTCAAGATCCATACGTGTGAAGATCTTCTCGTATGCATGATACTGTCTCATGTATGCAGTGTGCAGATCTTCTTCCGTAGCATCGAATGTATAAGCATCCTTCATGATGAACTCTCTTGTTCTCAGGAGTCCGTATCTCGGACGCGACTCGTCTCTGTACTTGAACTGGATATGATAGAGCGAGAACGGCAGTTCCTTATAGGACGACCACTCCTTGCGGACGAAATCCGTGAAGATCTCTTCGCAGGTAGGGTTGAGGATGAAGTCGTTGCCGTTACGGTCCTGGATCCTCCAGAGTTCAGGTCCGTATGCATACCATCTGCCTGTCTCCTTCCAGAGCTCAGCAGGGTTTACGTGCGGCATGTAGATCTCCTGGCAGTCGACGTAATCCATCTCCTCGCGGACGATCTGTTCTACCTTTCTTACGGTTCTCCAGCCCAGCTTAGGGAACATGTAAAGTCCCGCAGCTTCCTGCTTGATCATATTCGCTCTAACGAGCAGCTTATGGCTCTCAAGTACAGCATCCGATGGTGCCTCTCTGAGTGTCTTAAGATGGTTCTTGGATAATCTCATTGTTAAAAACTCCCTTCTATTGCGGCAGTAGCCATGGCTGCCATGCCTTCACCCCTGCCTGTAAACCCGAGTCCTTCTTCCGTAGTCGCCTTGACATTTACGGCACCTTCAGGGATCCCGAGTGTGCTTGCTACGTTTTGTTTCATCTGTTCCATATAAGGCGCCAGCTTCGGAGCCTGGGCGATTATCGCAACATCTACGTTCACGATCCTCACGTTGCCCAGCATGCCCTTTACTTCGGCAAGCAGCTTCATCGAATCCGCACCTTTATATTTATCATCGGTATCAGGAAAATGTCTTCCGATATCTCCCAGTCCCGCTGCCCCGAGCAGCGCGTCCATCAGCGCGTGTACTGCTACATCCGCATCTGAATGACCGTCCAGCCCGAGCTTGCTGGGGATCGGGGTCCCGCAGAGTATTAACGGTCTCCCCGGGACAAGTCTGTGTACATCATAGCCGATACCTGTTCTGACAGTCATCTGGATATCCTCTCTGGTGGTTATCTTATAATTGGCAGTCGAGCCTTCTACCAGAGCCACGCTTATGCCTGCATATTCCGCAACCATGGCGTCATCCGTGGCAGTGTAGCCGTCACGCACCGCACGCTCATGCGCCTTCAGTATGTCGGAAAGCCTGAACGTCTGCGGAGTCTGGGTTCTGTAGATGAGCTCCCTTCTGACAACGTTAGTGTTCATTATAGGATATGTTATAGATTCTTTCAATGCCAATTCTGTGACATATTCAGGTTTTTCGATGTTGATCATGCGCGTGGAGTCGCTTGAAGGCAGTGCAGTGCAGACCGCCCTGCAGTATCCCATGGTCTCGATGTTGCGCCTTATGATCTCTTCGCTGATGCCCGGCCTCGCGGCATCATGTATGAGCACGATCGCGTCATCCTCATCTATGCCTGCTGAACGCGCATCGCGCGAAGCAGCCTTTATGCCTTCTCTTACGGAATCTTCTCTCGCGGCTCCTCCATTCACTACCGCGATGCTCCCCGGCTCACGTCCGGTCAGCCTTTCGCATTCTGCGGTGATCTCCTCATATGTTTCATCAAGAGAACCGTCCTGCGGTGACACGACATAGATCTTATCGATGTAATCCAGAGAAGCAAAAGCTTTTATTGCGGTTCCGAGCACAGTCGATCCACCAAAAGGAAACAGCTGCTTCGGCACATCCATTCCCATGCGTGTACCTTGGCCGGCTGCAACTATGACTGTGCATATCCAGTTAGAAATGTTCTCTACCATAATAATCTTTCTACAATGATCTCTTACAATGATCTCCCGCAGCGATCTTCTGCGGTTTTTTTACAATGGTCTTATACTATAATCCTACGCAATATCTTATGCAATGGATTTCATCAAAAATTCTTTATTACATAGTAAATGGCCGATCCCCTTACTAGCCCCCTGCTATATATTGGTTTCGACCATCTCGTCTGCTTCTTCCATTGTGTAGCCTCCGGAGTAGATCAGCTCACTCTCGAGTATCTGCTTCGCTGTACTGAGGAGCTTTTTCTCTCCGGTCGAAAGGGGTTTGAGTCTGTCCGTCCTGACGAGATTCCTTACGACCGCTGCCACTTCCAGGATGTCTCCGGTCTGCATCCTTTCGGTGTTTTCGCGGTATCGTTTGTTCCAGTTGGGGTTCATCGGCTCGGTGTCTCCTTTGAGCACCTCTATCACCTCATCTATGCGCTTGGGGTCGATTATCGGCCTGACGCCCAGCTTCTCGGTATTGTCTACCGGAACAGAAGCCTCCATGCGGCAGTAAGGAAGCGACACATTATAATACGTGCGCATCTCGCCGAGAAAATCCTTTTCAACTATCTCGGTTATGATGCCCGCTCCGTACATCGGATAAACAATGTAATCGCCTACATTGAACATGGACGCTTTCCTCCTTTTACAATATCATTATAGCGTCTTTTGTATCAAAAATCAAACAAAAATTAAACTGTAATATTATCACCAGCATATATGCTTGTCAACAAAAATGATGTCAAACTGGTCTGTCCATATCAAATATCCAACATAAGCAGGGCCGGTATACTGACGCGAGCGTTGTGCAGGAACCGCATGGGATTTCCGAGAGAGACCGCAGGTGAGCGGCTGGAACGAGTCTCGCAAGCGAAGCGTCAGAGCCGTTCCCCGCGAAGCAAGGCCGAACGAGCAGAAATCCCCGGTGACGGAACAGGCGAGCGGAAGTATACCGACCCTGCTTTTTCAGAGCGCTTTGCATACCAATTCTTTCCCTCTGTATGGTATAATCACTCTGAATATGAATTGTGAAAAAACGGAGGTTTTCCGATGATGAAAATATTGATTGTAGATGACGAAGACAAGATCCGCGAGGTCATAAGAGAGTACGCGGAATTCAGCGGTTACGAGGCAGAGGAAGCTGCCGACGGAATGAGCGCGATCGGGATGGTCAAGCTCAATGACTACGACCTCATCATCATGGACATCATGATGCCTAAGCTCGATGGTTTCAGCGCGGTCAAGGAGATACAGAAGATCAAGAACATCCCTGTGATCATGCTGTCAGCGAGGGGCGAGGAATATGACAAGCTCTTCGGGTTCGAGCTCGGTATCGATGATTACGTTGTAAAGCCGTTCAGCCCTAAGGAGCTCATGGCAAGAGTCAACGCGGTGCTCAACCGCAGGGACGCTTCTGAGAGGAACCTCTCCACCATACAGAAGTTCGAGGGACTCGAGATCAACATCGCTGCCCGCACAATAAGTGTAGACGGCAAACGCGTTGAGCTGACACCGAAAGAGTACGACCTCCTCTTCTATATGATCCAGCACAAGAACATCGCCCTCTCGAGGGAGAAGCTCCTCGAAGATATCTGGGGCTACGATTTCTTCGGCGACGACAGGACCATCGACACGCACGTGAAGAATCTGCGCAACTGCCTCGGACCATACAGAAAATTCATCGTGACGCTCAGAGGCGTCGGATACAAGTTCGAATTTGAAGAGTAGAGAATCATAACGGAGCCCGGCTGTAAGATGGCTGACCATACCGGAAAGCGCGCCAGCAAATGCGCTAAAAGAAGAATCGATACCAGCAGCATAAAGACGACGACACTTTTATCGTTCGTCGTTTTTGCGCTGTTCCTGGTAATGGTCCTATGGGGACTGTCAAATTTCTTCCTCAGCAGTTTCTACGAGCGCGCAAGGTCGCAGGAGGTCATCCGCACGGCTGAGACGCTGGAGACCCAGTTCAGGCAGAGTCATTACAGTTTTGACTCGCTCGCATTGCAGACCGCCTCATCCAACAACATATATATAAGGATAGATACCGCTGAAGAGAGCCTGATTTTCGACGGCACCAGGGAAGCGGAAGGCAGCGATGCGTTCGAAGAGGATGTGGACCGCATCAAGGCGAAGCTTGAGGCCTCCGCCACAGAGAACATCAGTGAAACAAGGCGTGACCCTTCGGGCATGGGGTCGAGGCTTATCTATGCCTCATATATCCGCGCAAGCGGCACTGTAAATATTCTCTGCATCATCGCCCCTCTTTATCCTGACCCGGTAACAGTCAGGATACTGCGGGACATGCTGATTTACATTTCATTTATAGTTCTCATCGTTTCCCTGCTTCTGGCATTCGCGCTTTCAGTGCGGCTTACCTCTCCTATCGAGAAACTCACGCGATCTGCCACTGAGCTTTCAAACGGCAACCACGATGTTTACTTTGACGGAGCCGGTTTCACCGAGACCAAGGAGCTCGCAAGGGCGCTCAACAAAGCCTCATATGAAATGGAAAAGACCGACTTCTATCAGCGCGAGATCATAGCTAACGTATCGCACGACCTCAAGACGCCGCTTACGATGATCCGGTCATATGCCGAAAAGATCATAGATATCACGGGTGACAATCCCGAGAAGCGCAATGCCGACCTGAACGTAATAATCTCCGAGACGGAGCACCTCAACAAACTCGTCACCGACATGCTTTCGGTCTCCAACCTGCAGTCCAACAACGTAGTGCTCAACATGGAGACCTTCGATCTGGTGCAGGCGGCAGAGAACGTCTACGAGAGCTTCCTTGCGCTCGCCACATCCGAGGGGTTCGAGATCCACTTCCACCCTTGCAAGCCGGCTTACATCGTCGGCGACCGCACGAGGATGACACAGGTGATGACCAACTTCGTATCGAATGCGGTCAAGTATTCGGGCGATAACAAATACATAGATATCCGGCTCAGCAGGAGCAGCAAAAAAGTGACTTTCCACTGCATAGATCACGGCATGGGCATACCTTCGGACGAGATCGGGCACGTGTGGGACAAATACTACAGGACTTCCGCGAACCACGAACGCGGCATAGAAGGGACCGGCCTCGGGCTTGCGATCGTAAAGGGCATACTCAACCTGCACGGAGCAAAGTACGGAGTAGAAAGCGAAGAAGGCAAAGGGTCGGATTTCTGGTTCGAAATGGAAACGGTCAAGAAACCTGCAGCGGAAGATACAGAGAAGAAAGATGGCTAAAAAAGCAAAGACGGTTTTTATATGTACAGAGTGCGGAAACGAGTACACAGCCTGGCAGGGCCAGTGCTCTTACTGCGGCTCGTGGAACACGATAGTTGAACATAAAGTGGCTCCGGCCGAAGAGGCTGCAAGCGATACCAGAAGGCGTACCGGCGTCGCAGGCCGCCCTGTGAAACTCGGTGAAGTCGGCACTCACGACTACACCCGCATGGATTCAGGGCTGTCGGAGCTCAACCGTGTGCTTGGCGGCGGGATCGTTCCGGGATCGCTCACGCTCATCTCCGGCGAGCCGGGCATAGGCAAGTCAACACTCATCGCTCAGGCGGCAGGCAGGATCGCCGACAAATACGGGCCGGTGCTCTACGTGAGCGGAGAGGAATCCGAGGAGCAGGTCAAGCTCAGGGCTGACCGCGTGCTCGGCAGCATAAGCGATTCGCTGTACATTTACCCGGAAACCAACATCGAGAACATCATGGCCGCATGCGACAGCATAAAGCCGTGCTTCATCATAATCGACTCCATCCAGACCATGTATTCGCAATCTGCAGAGTCGGTCGCAGGAAGTCTCACTCAGATCAGAGAGTGCTCGGGACAGCTGATAAGATACGCCAAAAGCCAAAATGTGCCGGTGTTCATCGTGGCTCACGTCACAAAGTCCGGAGAGCTTGCGGGGCCAAAGACTATCGAGCACATGGTAGACACGGTGCTCAGCTTCAGCGGCGAACGTGACAGGGATCTCAGGATACTCCGCTCGTTCAAGAACCGCTTCGGCACTACCGATGAGATAGGCGCATTCCGCATGACCGGAGAAGGCATGATCGAAGTGCCCGACATCTCCGGCAGCCTCATCGAGAGTCCGGAAAGCGAAGAAGGCTCGGTAGTGTCCGCAGTCTACGAGGGCAGCCGCCCGGTCTTCTTTGAGATACAGGCGCTGGTGACCCGCGCCAATGTCGGCTTTGCACGCAGGACCGCGATCGGGATCAGCCAGAACCGTCTCAACATGATACTCGCCGTGCTCGATAAAAAGGCAGGCCTGAACCTGCTCGACTACGATGTATATGTGAATGTCGTCGGCGGCATGAATACGGGCAGCACATCTACCGACCTCGCTGTCGCGCTCGCCATTTACAGCTCGTTCAAAGGCAGATCTTCTTCAAAGCGACTGGTGGCGGCCGGAGAGGTCGGTCTCACAGGTAACCTGCGCTCCATACCTAACGCTGACAAGATAGTCCAGGAAGCTGTAAGACTCGGATACGAAGCAGTGATACTGCCAGAGCGCAACGCCAGACAGACCGCCCAGTCGGGCAGAAAGATCGATGTCACAGACGGAGGCCGCTCGGTATCTGTGACCCCTTCTGCCCCGGATGTGTCAGACAGCATCCGCGTGCTGGGAGCCGCAAATATAGCCGATGCAATACGCGTGTTTGTCAGCTGACTTCCGCATAAGAAAACTTGCTTAAAAAATAAGAGCCTGCTCAGTGAGCAAGCTCTTTCTGGTTTTTGTAAAATCTTTTTCAGCGCTGAGCGCTCCGATGGAAACTACTCTGCTGCAGGATACAGTTCTACCGGATCCCAGCCCTCGTCCTGATAATACTTGAAATCAAGTCCGTTCAGGTTTACGAAATCCGACACAGTGATCTTTCTGTTCTCTGCGCGGGCATCGCTGTCGCTGTATACTTTCATGAAATCGTCATAGTTATCGCCGAAGATCTCCTTTGCGCTTTCCTCAAATTCTCCGCCGTCTGCAACCTGATCAAATGCAGTTACAGTATTGTCTGCTTTGCTGACATGCATGCATCCCGGGAAATTGCCGCCCGAAACGCATTTGAGAGTATCTCCGTCGGCATTGTAGTTCTCGACCCAGAAATTTCCATATACGAGAACCTCGTCTTCCGGCGTAAAGTCTTCATTTATGATGTTGACAGTCGGGATGCTGTATTCGGCAGCATCAAAGTTCTTGCCTACAGTCTCCACCATATATTTATAGCAGGCTGCCTCGACCGGATCATCGCCGCCGTAACCGTAAGCAGCGCCATCACCGAATGTGAATCCGCCTTCACTTCCGCCTTCGCTGCTTTCTCCTTCAGCAGCTCTTACAAAGCGCATCTCAACGCCAAGGATCTTAGCCACGAGGTCGTCGCCATCCTCCTTGAATTTCATTTTGACATCGCCATCGGTCTTGAGTCCGTCATTTGTCAGTGACCATGTGAAACTTGAGACTTCCTCATTACCATCTTCATCAACACCTGAAAAAGTCCCTGTTCCGTCCCCGTTCAGCACCAGTGTCATATCGGTATCCGGAGCGTCCGCTTCACCTGCGAATGACATCGAGTCCACTACCCAGGTCCCTATATATTTGCTGTCCGAAACATCTCCGCCTCCGCCGCAGGCTGCAAGAGCAAATGTCAGCACCATTGCCATGCTGAGCAGTACTGCAAGTTTCTTCTTCATATATGATCCCTCCTTTTAATGGAAAAGCACCAGATTTAACCGTTTATACTATATCCAAAGGCCTGCTCCGGATAAACAGATATGTATCAATTTTAAGGTACAAAAAACTCCCGGATCGCTCCGGGAGTATGAATGACTGATCAGGGCTGCTGTCTCTACTCTTTGAAATGCTTGCCCGGAGCACTTGCCTCGTGCTCTCCTATCGGTTCATTCTTTGCCGCCTTTTTCTCAGCTTTAGCTGCCTTCTTCGCCTCTTTGCGGGCAATCTTTTCATCTATTTTCTTATTCCATGCAGCAGCGTCATTCTTTCTGATCCTGCTGAACCAGTTAGTTCTTTTGCTGATGATGAATATGGCCAGTACGAACACGGCGCCCGTAACGGTCTCGAATATGAGCGACCTCAGATCCGACTCGCTGGAGATCTCAGCAATATTCATTCCCTCCAGATAGAAGATGGTCATGTTGTTGCAGATGTGGAAAGCTGAAGATACCTCGATACCTCTTCCGATCCATGCAGTAACAGCAAACACCAGTCCCGAAACGAATATCCCGAGCTTTCCGTAGATGTTATACGGGTGCATGAGTACGAAAACCACGGACTGAAGTATCACGGCTATGACCGGCACCCTGAACCACGATCCGAGAGTCTGCATCAGCAGGCCGCGGAAAATATACTCCTCAGCGATACACTGCAGAGGTCCCAGAACAGTGACTATGGCAAAGCTTGCAAGCGTAAATCTCATCTGGAAGTTGTCGATATGATGCTGAACGTACAATTCGTCTACAAGGATAGGAAGCGCGATGCAGATGAAAGCCACAGGGAAG
>JAFVPI010000075.1 GCA_017505405.1 Mogibacterium sp. | reverse complement strand
TTCCTCACATCCGGGACGGCATTCAGAGGCATTATCGATGTATTGACTATGTGTCTGATCTCTGTAAGGAAGATCTTCTCCTTTTCGTTCATGTCGCTGTAGGCCTTGAGTCGCGGAGCCTCGCCTGCGGCTTCCTTGCCGACTCTCTTTTTCAGTTTGGCCCAGGTATCATACTTTTCCCTGAACTCATTGATCTTAGGCGACTCTTCGGCGTCATAGTAGTAGACCGCGTTGATGCTGCCGCCGCTGAAATCGAAGTCCGCAGCCATCGGATGCAGCTCGGTCCTGGAGTTGCGCCCGTAAGCCGTTCTGTCCCAGCACTGCAGCTCGTCGCATATCATGAGCATGTAGGCCAGCGGATGGAGCCTTGCCTTGAGCGCAGGTTTTCTGTCAGGATCCTTATAGAAGGAGATCGCGAACTTGAACAGGCTGTTATGCAGCATGATCGCGGACAGCACATCTATGTGTGCGCTTGTTATGCTGTTGATCCCGCGCTGGCTGCCAATGGTCTCCAGCAGCTCCCTGCAGAGACGTGCAGAACTGAAATATGCGTGATCCATGAAGTAGCCGTTTTCATTCGGCAATACCGGCTTGCTTTTCAGCTTGTCGAGCATGTACTCTTCATCAAATCCGTATACCCTTCCGAGTTTGCTTGTTATATCGTAAGCCAGGAGCTCATCGGTGCTTTTGAAGTCCTTGTCATATATGGCTTTGAACCTCGTCCTTGCTTCATCGTTGAGATCCGTCAGAGAGTAGATATCGTGGAACGCCAGGTATATCGTTCCCTTGCCTCTCTTCTTCTTGTCCACTTCAAAGTACGACATGATCTGCTCGAACGGTATCTCGAACGGATAGCCTATGTCATGGAACAGCGATGTGAGTCCCCAGTACTCGAGGAAGAAGCACGCGGTCCTCGCCTCTTTGCTCTCCTCTGACTCTCCGCGTTTGAAGCCTATCTGGTCTTTATAGAAGCGGCGGAATATCCCGCGGTATTTTTCGTTGTTTTCGTAGATCGCAAGACCCAGCGCAAAGACGTATACCGAATGTGAGTAGTGATCCCTGTGCTTCATAAGGAGCGAGCTCGCGTTGGACTCAAATTCCGACAGCAGCTCTATCATGCTCTGCGAAGCTCCGTATCTGCCAATGAACATCTCGAGGAAGCAGTAGTACACGGTGTACGCGTCTTCGGCGGTTCCCGAGTCGATGAAATTGCCCAGCTCTCTCTCGAGGCACAGGCGGTCGATATCCATCTGCATATTGTAAGGGATCTGATCGGAGGAAATACTTCTGCCTGTGCAAAGCGCTCCGAAGAACTCCGCCTCGGCCTCATCGACGAATCTCAGGCCCTCACATCTCTCGTGAAGGAACCTCAGCGCGGATGACTTGAGGTCATTCGGACGTCTTCTGTTGCGGTAGAGAGCCGGCTCCCTGGGCCCGAGGTCCTTGCCGAATCTCTCCTTATTGACCTGCCTCATTGTTTTGAATGCTGTATACGACATTGTGTTCCCCCTTTTCTAAATGCCGAGATCCGGCTCATATTTGCTCTGGTACGCGTACCAGTTTGCGTTCTCTCCGAGTTCGTCTTCCGCTATCCTTACGAGCAGCGGCTCTGACTCGCCCTTTTCCGCAATCTCACGCTCTGCCTCTTCATACAATAATATCATCTTCAGGTGGTCATCTATAACATTTGGCAGAGCAAGTTTTCCGTAATAATTCCCGGTGAAGACCGTAGCCGCCGAGAACGTTCCCATAGCCACCTTTATTATAACCCTAATCACATCATTTGTTTCAGGGCTGAACATAACTTTTCCGCCGAACAGCCCTCCGCAAATTATCTCGAAGGCCAGCGCCCCCACGTAGATGAGTATCGTGAATATCAGGGCTGCACGCACTATCCTGTCGTTTCTCATCAGCTGGATCTCGCTTCTCAGCACCGCCTTTTTGTGATACTCCTTCTGATCTGTTATCCATATCTTCAGAACACTCTGCCTTTTACCGGCGGTGTCTCCGGCTGTGACCGCGGCCATGGCTCTGCTTATCCACGGCACGGCCACCTGCAGGTTCCACGGTATGAATTCCGCTACACTCAGCGTAGTTCCCGCCATTTTAAGGTAGCTCTGCACACGGCACGCTTCCGCCAGTATCCTGTATTCAAGGTATCTTTCGCGGCATTTTGATTTTCCCGTGATCGTGTTGATCAGGAAGAGCATGATTATCATGATGCCACACAGGAGTATCATGCCCTGCCAGTCAACCTCGTCGTACAGGAGGAACGCCATAGCGAGCACTACGGCGCAAACCGACATTCCGGCAAGTATCTTTCTGTATCTGACCGCGCTGACCATGCTCATGCGGTCCGCCAGCTCGTATACCGCGCTGAGCTTTTCCTTTGACTCTGCCGGTTTCTCCTGCTCGCAGTCCGCGTTATATATATCCGTGTCCCGGAGGACTCTTCTGAACCATGCCTCATCACCGTACACGGTGACTGCTCCGGCGCCTTCGACGCTCCCCGGGGATCCCACGGGCGGTGTTTTGATCTGCACCACCTGGCCTTTGGCATGCCGCAGCTGCTCCCCGGCCTCCCTGCTGAGATTTTCGAGTTTGAGCTGCGCGATGGATGATGTGCCGCAGCCTCCCTTGACCGGTTCCGAACCGTCCCACAGAGCCAGCAGCAGATGGCAGTGGTCCGCCACATATACGCCCGCCTGTCTGTAGAGATAGTCGCGGCCTTCCTGCTCCGGCTCAATATGCGGAGCCACGAAAGTCTTCAGCGACTTTTCCGTCAGCTCGTAAAGTTTATCAAGCGGCTCTCCTGTAAAGTCCTTCGCGTATTCTTCTATCGGCATCGGAAGAACGCTCATGATCTCAAGGCCCATATCAAGAGCGATCTCTGCGCAAAGCTGGTCTGCGCCCTCAGCAAGGCAGGTCATCACGATTATCTGCGAATGCGGGCATCTTCTGCGGAGCTTGCTTATCTGCTCACGCACTGAGTCCGTGATCTTACCAAGATCCTGCTCTCTCATGCGCCTGTGACCGGTCACTCCGACGATGACAGGTATCTTTCCCTTATTTTTCAACGATTTTTCTGACTGTACTGATGAGCTTGTCATCTGTATACGGTCTGATGATGTATCCATAGTTTTCTTCCTTCGCCCCTTTCTCAAGGGTTGCTTCATATTCTGCATCCGCGGCGATCAGCAGCGGAGTTTTGCATCTGTCGAGCCAGTTATCCTTTTTCCATTTCCGGACCTTCTCTGCCACATTGCCGGATGGCTTTCCAAGGCCGACGAGCATGATATCCGGAGCAATCTCATCCACGAATTCGTGGGTATTGTAACCTGGAAAATCCATCTGGTCCATTACTACGAAGCCTCTGCTCAGCAGAGCCTCCTTATCGAGCTGCAGTTCATCTTCGCGGTTTTTCAGCAGCGCCACACGCCATCGCCTAAGCTCCGGATGCTCCCTGTAGAGATCATCTATCCTTCTGCGAAGATGTTCTTTCTTCGCTTTGAAGTCCAGGTCCCGTCCCATCATGTACGCCTGCTGCCTCACAAACAGTGCTTCCTCCAGCATATCCGGGTCAGTATCCCCTTCATAAGCGTTCTTCACAAGACAGTCTGCAAGAAGATCCCGATGTTTTCTTGAACCTGTCAGTTCAGCAAGTTTCCGGGCAAGAGCCAGCTCCTCCTTGCGGTATTCTTCAGCAAGTTCCGTGTTCCCCATCCGTGATTCCAGGTAAGCAAGTTCTCTGTACGCGTGTATGTGATCCTGATATACAGGAGCTATGTCCGGATCATCCTCGTGGGCCTCAAGGCTCATATGATAACAGCGCCTTGCCTCATCTGCCTCACCAAGCCGCCCGTGACACACTCCTTTCCAGTAGTACAGATCTGCGTATCTCATGCCTGCTTCCCTGGCCTCTTCTATCTGCAGATCTAATACTTTTATTCTCTTTCTGCGGTACTCGCGGGCTTCCTCTTTTCTGCCAATATCATAGTACAGATCGTCCAGACTTTCATAGAGGAAAGCCAGCTGGGTCTTCAGCTTGAAATCCGCTTCCTCTGCAGGGATCGTATCCGCCACCTCAGAAGCTTTGGCAAACATTTCCAGAGCTTCTTCATTTCTGCCGGCCTTCGCAAGCACCTCCGCATGAGATCTGTACTGGCTCAGCAGATGTCTGGCTGTTGCCTTTCTGTATGAGTCGTCGCTTATGCTGAGCATTATCTCCTCAGCATGCGTGTAGCTGTCAAGAGCCTCCTCCGTCATGCTTCTGCTTTTATAAAGCAACCCGAGGTATCCGTATACAAGGCTGCATTCTCTTTTTATAACGTCCGAAGGCTCTTCGCGCAGAAGCTCTTCATATACTTCCAATGCATCTTCATAATACTTTTTTGTCTGGTAATAGTCATCGAAGGTATGAAACATTGTTCCCATTTTGGTGGTGCAGAAAGCCAGGTCGTGCCTGCCTCCTGCCATTCCGCGGCGAACCTTTTCCTCTGCGTATCCCCGGAGACATGAAGCGGCATACAATGCCTGTTTATCATCATCCATCCTGAAGTATCTGTTTGCGAGCTGGTTCTCCTCCTTATAAAGCTCCTCGAGCAGGTCATCTGTCTTATCCGCGTAATATCTGTCCTCCAGGCTGTCTCTGAGCTTTTTCTGCCACTGAGTTGAGGTCACCAGCGACTTCGGCACGCCCTTGCCGTGGAAGTACATGGACGAGAGTTTGCGCATTGCCTCCTCGAGCCCCGCAACAGCGGCTTCTGTGATCAGCACGCGGGCTTTCTCCGTATCTACCTCCATATTGATCCCGTCAAGGTATGCCAGGCCTATCAGGAACATATGCTGCGGATCGTCCTTGCCGGTCTGCGAGGCGAATCGCTGCAGCTTTTCATTGAGTTCCTGCTCCCAGGTCTCATCCTCTGCGACTGTTACCTTGCGCGGTATCCCCTGATAGCAGCGCTCAAGCTCTGAACTGTCGGTTTGCTCCATCTCGACCGGGAATATCGTTTTGCCGGCATCGCGCGCGGCAGGATACTCGTTGGTCATTACGTAATTCGGATCCTCCAGCAGCTGTGGAGTCACTACCATCGCAAACAGATCTGCATCGTCAAGGGCCTGCAGTATGCCGTCATTGAAATCCTCTCCCGGCACAAGAAATTCATCATACCAGAACGAGATGTCGCGGTATCCCGGGTCCCTGTGTATCATGCGCATGAGCTCGCGCGCCATTGCGCGGTCCTTCTTGCGGTAGCTCAGGAAAATGCAGGCGTCAAATGCATCCTTTATCCTCTTTATGGTCTCCGGAGATACCAGCATTTCGGACAGGTATGCCGCAAGCTTTTTCTCAAACGGCTCAGCCGTCTTGTCTGAATCATCCGCGTCGAGATACTGCAGATTGCCGAAGAGCTTGCTGTATCTGCCTGCCGGGTCCTTCTCCATCAGTATGGGAAGTACCGGGATGTTGTGATCGAGCGCGTACGGTATCACCTTCGACATCGCCTCTGACGGCTCTCTCAGGAGTTTCTGTGTTACGGGAATCACGACGAGCTGCATGTCTGAGAGAGTCTGACCGAGTTCTTCCGCGCTGATGCTCCTGTGCAGATCTTCCGTTTCACGGAAATAGACCATGCAGTCTGATTGCTCATGCAGCATGGCGATCACACGGCTCAGATACTCTTCATGATCATCATCATGAGATATGAAGAACACCCTCGGCCTGCTATTCGTACTACCTATATTCCTGACTTTATATCCGAGCTTCATCAGATAGTTCCCTTTCACCTGGATGTGCGCGCTTCTGTCAGTCGAACATCACGCCCGGGAAGCGATCCGCAGTGCTCTTCCAGTCGATCCCGTAGCGCTCCTTCAGTATCCTCTTCTTGACGCTCCAGTAGTAGTGACAGTATCCGAGATATCCGCCTTCACCGGTCTCCTCTCTTATAAGTTTCTCCAGCTCAGGCTCTATCGCAAGAAACCGGTCCGTATACTCGACCGGATCCGCCCTGTCCAGGCCAGTCTCAAGGTATTCTTCTATCTCTTCCGTGTATGTGCGACCGAAATACAGCAGATGATCACAGTCCTTGAGCCCTTTCCAGAAATTGAGCATCCTCTGATCATCGTCTGATGGTGTCTCTTTGTATGTTTTTAATGTCTCAGGCAGGATCTCTTCGACCACCCGTCTCAGATCTTCGTCACGTCCGCAATATACGGTATGCGATGCAAAGAAGTCATCCGCTTTTCTGCAGATATCCTCAGCGCTGAGCTCTCCGTATTTGTATTCATCGATCAGCTTTTCCAGAAAATCCCTGGTTTTATCGCTGCCTATGCTCTGTTTGTTTGGTGTGTCCATAGTATTTTATCCGTAAACTAATCGCTTCTTTCATCAAATTTTGAATCTACATACTCGAATTCATCCATATACGGGTAATCCCGCCAGAAATCATCCATCCTTTTCTTGTCTTTTCTGTATTCTTCCTGTATTTCAGGGACCGCTCTGCCTCCGAGAGTGCACAGCCTCTCCCTGAATTTTCGGTCTTCGTCTATGCTCAGGAATCGGTCCATCCTGCTGCTTCTGGGCAGGAGGTCGAACCTGATGCGCTTCCATCCTATCGCTCTGTACATTTCCTCATCTGAGGCGTCCTCAATCTTTCCGCCGTGCCAGTTCGTTACTTCCCTGGTGCGTATATTGCAGGTCCTCTCGTGCTCATGCTTGAACCAGCGCTGATCGTCGAGGTAATTCTCGTAATATGTGATTGCCAGATCCCACTTGCGGTCCTTTCTCTTCTTGAACGAGCGCGGTCTTTCCTCATCCCCCTCGGTATCCGGCGTCATGCCCTTACGCGCAAAGGCTTCAAGGCACTTTTTAGCAAAGTCCGGATCATCCGGCTTTGTGGCTATGGTATCGCCGTCCTCACTGCAGTACTCCCAGTATTTTTCATTAGTCTCGATAGCCAGATACGGGATCTCAAGGAGCTCAGCGAAGCTGTCCGCCGCGTATCTTATATGCGAGAAACGCTCGCACGGGGTCTCGAGTGTGACGTAAAGACTGCAGTCCTCGATCTTGTCCGAGCGGCTGCCGCTCCACAGCACTCCGTCGAGCACCATTCTGTCGTACGATACATGGAATCCCATTTCGTTGAGTATGCTGACTGTTTCGGCGGCTATGTCAGCGTCCCACTCGCTGAAGCTGAGATAGATGTACGGCTTCTGTCCCCTGTACGGCCGGTGTTCGAAGAAATTCGGGCCCAGTCCCTCGCTTCTTATCTGCTCGGCGCGGAGGCTTCTCATATATGTGAAGACCACATTGGCCTGCTCATCCGTCTCAATGGCCTTGGCGGAATAATCTCTGCGTATATATCCTATAGGGTCTCTGATGCCGTGTCTTGCGAGCACGCATGCAGCGACATAGCCGGTCCTTCCGTGGCCGCCGGCGCAGAAAAGCCCTACTTTCTTGCCCTCCTCGAGCCGGTCGCATATCTTGTCCACAAGATCATGCAGCACATCGACCGGCAGCACATTTCTGTCCACTATAGGATAATAGAGGATCTCGCCGCGGAAACCCGTATTCCATATGCTTCCGTCAAGATAAGCGAGCGGAACAAGAACGTCCGCCCCGTGACGCACCATTTTCCCCGCATCTGCAACGCTTCCGAGAATAAGTCCCGGTATTATTTCACACATCTCACTGTATCCGCTCATTGTTTCACCGCTTCTTCGTACCTCTCCCGCAGCTTCTTTGCGAGCCACGGGTTTTTCTTCACGCCGATACCCTCTTCATATATGTCAATAAGTTCTTCCAAAGCGTATTTATTGCCCGCATCCGCAGCTTCCGTAAGGTAAGGGACCGATGCCGCGGCGTCTCCTTCTGTCTCGAAGCCGTACAGCAGATCGATTCCCAGGTAGAAGCCGTGTCCGCGCTTGTCCTCTGTCTCTTTATATGCGGCCTCGCGGATCTTCTCCTCAGTCAGATCATCACATGCTTCACCGCAGGCTCTCATTACAAGATTGACCGAAGCGGCCAGGCTCACAGGTCTCCTGCGGCGCCTGTCATACCACTCGACCACCCTCCTCGCGAACCAGTCCAGGGTCTCGTCGAATATAAATCCGGTCGATCGCGGATGCA